>DITK01000046.1 GCA_002422785.1 Francisellaceae bacterium UBA6186 | reverse complement strand
ATCCATATGGGGCATGTGCGTAATTTTACGATTGGGGATGTTATTAGTAGATTTCAAAAGATGCAGGGTAAGAATGTGATGCAGCCAGTTGGGTGGGATGCTTTTGGTTTGCCTGCGGAAAATGCTGCTATAAAACATAAAACATTGCCTGCTAATTGGACTTATCAAAATATTAATAACATGAGGGATCAACTAAAAAGTTTAGGTTTTGCTTATGATTGGAAAAGAGAATTTGCAACTTGCGATCCTAATTATTATAAATGGGAACAATGGTTCTTTATTCAATTATATAATAAAGGACTTGCTTACAAAAAAAATTCTATAGTAAATTGGGATCCAGTTGATAAAACTGTTTTAGCCAACGAGCAAGTTATTGATGGTCGTGGTTGGCGTTCTAATGCCATAGTAGAACGCAAATCCATTTCTCAGTGGTTTTTAAAAATTACTGCTTATGCCGAAGAATTATTAACTGGATTAGATCAATTAGCTAATTGGCCAGAACAAGTTAAAACTATGCAACGTAATTGGATAGGTAAATCTATTGGTCTTAATATTTGTTTTAAAATCGATTTAAAAGATATTGGCAATTTGCAAGATCTCTATGTTTTTACCACGAGGCCCGATACTCTAATGGGAGTCACTTTTTTAGCAGTAGCCGCAGGGCATCCTATAGCACAATTAGCAGCCGAATCCGATCCACACTTAGCTGAATTTTTAATTGCTTGTAACAAAATTGCAACGTCAGAAGCCATAACAGCGACTATAGAAAAACAAGGTATGGATAGTGGGATAAAAGCCATTCATCCTTTAACAGGTGAAAGCATACCTGTTTGGGTTACAAATTATGCTGTAATAGACTATGGTACTGGTGCATTAATGGCAGTTCCGGCTCACGATCAAAGAGATTTTGAATTTGCTAAAAAATATAATTTACCAATCAAACAAGTAATTAAAAACGATAATAACAATAATATTGAAAGTGCTTACCTAGATCAAAATATTTTGATTAATTCGGGTAAATATTCTGGATTAAATTTTAATCAGGCATTTGATGCAATTTTATTAGATCTAGAGATTGCCAAATTAGGTAGTAAGCAAATAAATTATCGTATTAGAGATTGGGGCATATCTAGACAACGTTATTGGGGAGCACCTATTCCAATAATATATTGTGATAGTTGTGGGCAATTACCAGTTGAGATCGATGATTTACCTGTTTTATTACCAGAACAGTTAACTTTTGATAAAGATCAACCGTTAAAATCCGATCCTAATTTTTATCAAACTAATTGCCCGAAATGTAAAAAACCAGCAATTCGTGAAACAGATACTTTTGATACGTTTTTTGATTCTTCTTGGTATTATGCTAGATTTGCTTGTTGGGATCAAAATAACAGCATGTTTGATGCAAGGGTTAATTATTGGAATCCGGTTGATCAATATATTGGCGGAATAGAACATGCTATTTTACATTTATTATATTCTAGATTTTTTTATAAGGCTATGCGTGATTTAAAATTAGTAAATTCCGATGAGCCATTTATTAATTTGCTTACCCAAGGAATGGTAGTAAAAGACGGTGCTAAAATGTCTAAGTCTAAAGGTAACACCGTTGAACCAAGCGGGCTACTAACCAAGTATGGGGCAGATACTGTAAGATTATTTATCATGTTTGCAGCACCAGTAGAGCAATCTTTAGAATGGACTGACAAAGGTGTTGCAGGAGCATTAAAATTTTTAAAAAAATTATGGCATACAGTATTAAACCATGTAGCTATTAGTGCATCACCAATTCAAAATAATGCATTCGAACATATCAATTTAAACGCCGAACAATTAAATTTAAGACGCAAATTACATGAAACCATCAAAAAAGTTACCGATGATCTAACTAGACGTTACACATTTAATACTGCCATCGCAGCTATTATGGAACTTATGAATCAGCTATCCAAGTTTGATGTTGCAACTGATTTAGATCAAAAAATTCGGCAAGAAGTATTACAAAATGTTTTATTAATGCTGTCTCCAATTGTACCGCATATTACTCATAAGTTATGGTATAAATTAGGTTTTAATCAGGCCATAGTTAATGCTAATTGGCCTATAGTTTGTCAATCTGCGTTGGTAAATTTAGAAATTAATATAACAGTTCAAGTAAATAGTAAAGTTCGTGGACATTTAGTGGTTGAAAATAATTGTTCTAAAGACACCATAGAAAAATTAGCAATTGATTTACCAAATATTCAAAAATATTTGCAAGATCAAAAAATAAAAAAAATTATTAATATTGAAAATAAATTGATTAACATTGTAGTATAGTCAACATGGGGGCTAAATAAGTATGATTAAAACCATTATAATTTTCATGTTAGCAATCATGGTAACAGGATGCGGTTTCAAGCTACAAGGACAGAATGCTTTACCATTTAATATGAAACATTTAATTGTTGTTACAGGAAATAATGATGATATATTTCAAGTGCAATTAAAAGACGTGTTACAAAACAATGGTGTGACTTTGGTCAACAAGAATGCTTCCATGCTAGATATAGATACTCCAATAGTTACAGTACAAATTAATAGCTACGATTCTAAAGGTCAAATTAGTCAATATAGAGTTATAGCCGCCTCTAGCTATAAATTATTTGATAATCATTCTAGGCTGGTTCGACAAAATCAGATTGTCCGATCCAGGACTTATTCGTTAAATACCAATCAATTATTAAGCAATTCGAGCGAACAAAAAATTATTGCAGAAGAGTTGAATATCGAAATTATTAATGAATTACTTAGACAATTATCATCCGGCTTTAATAATATTAATATACATAAAGACAATAAAGATAATCAAAATGATATTAACTGCCCCTGTTAATAGTATCCCCGTAAAACCAGTATATTTAATTTATGGGTACGATGCTTGGCAATCGATGGATGCATTACAAAAAATTAATGCTAAATTCAAAAGCACTAAAAAATATCATTTTGCAAACTTTGCACAATTTATACAATTCAATCAAACTAACAAATCAGAATTATCAAATAGAGATTTATTTTGTGGATCAGATCTTAATAAAACTATAGAAATTAGTATTGGTAATGCTAAATTCACCAAACAACAAGTTCAAGAATTAAATAATTTGTTAAATAATTTACTAAACAATAATTTCGCAATAATTTTAATTGCCGAAAAATTAGATAAATCCGTACTAAATTCAGCTTGGTTTGCACAAGTTAATAAAATTGGGGTGGTAGTTGTTACTAAAGCTTTATCTAAAGCTGGAATGCATGGCTGGGCTGACAATCGTTTTAAACAATTAAATTTAGCTATTACCGATGAAGCATTAATTGAATTTATAAATATGTACCCCAATAATTTAATAGCTGCCGCACAAAGTATTGAGAAATTAGCGATTGTTTTTGCAAATTATAAAGCCTCTAAGCAACCTATCAATACTGCCGAATTACATCAGTGCATTAATCAAGATCCAAAAACTTCTATTTTTGATTTACAAAATGCACTGTCTAGCAAAAAAATAGATCAGATTCTTTTGATATTACATAATTTACAAGAACAGTCTCAAGAAGAGATATTAATTTTATGGGCTATTATTCAAGAAATTAAACATAGATTAGCTACAATATCTAGCATGCAGACGAAAGCTAAAGTCTATAATTTATTCGCCAAAGCGGCCGAAATAGATTTGGCAATTAAGAATATTGATATGGTGAATTTCAACAATGATCAGTATGTTTGGAGTTTAATTATTGATATATGTTTAGAATTATGTGTAATCACTAACATTTGATAATAAATATTATCTATATTTAATATAAATAAAAAAATATTTATATTAATAGGGGTGTATATGCCACATTATCAATCTTCTGAACCAGCTAAAAAGCAATTATTAGCAGATGTTTATGCTGGTAACAATATCGCTGATCACCATAAAAGAGAAAAATCAAAACAACAAACAAAATTTGAAAAAATGCAAAAAATATCTGGAATTAATTTATTAGAAGAATTTTTATCAGAAACTGATGTTACTGGTGTGTTAGGGCGCAGTCTTTTAACTCATATTATTAATGCTTATAATAAACCTGCTTTAAAATGGGCTTTACAACAAGAGCCAACTATTGTTAATCATTATTTTGATGGAGAGCAGCATCCTTTACTTCGAGCTGCAGAATTAGGTTCTAAAGAAATGGTTAAAATGCTTATAGAGGCCGGGGCAAATCCTAATCTTATAGCTTATAAAACATCTCCTTCCGATAGATTACAAGCGCTACGAAGTATTGGTAAGAGAAATGTTTATTATGAGACGGTTGGTGCTGCTATACAAGCC
Organism: Francisellaceae bacterium UBA6186; assembly: GCA_002422785.1. Lineage (GTDB taxonomy): Bacteria > Pseudomonadota > Gammaproteobacteria > UBA6186 > Azoamicaceae > UBA6186. The sequence continues at coordinate 5,922 of DITK01000046.1, read as the reverse complement.
GATCTAAACATAAATCAAGATATTAAGAACATGGTGTCTCAAGCAATAACCAAAATAAATTTACAAAGTGCACCTGAAGTTACACCAGTAGCATTTTCAGATCCTCATAAGAGCAAGAATCGATAAAATATTTATTGTTAAGAGTTATGCTATAACCAAGAATTAGCTATTTTACAAAACAATTCAGCAGTTTTGGTGGCGTCATAAATAGCAGAGTGGTGTTCTTTAGGATCGAAAGCAATTTTTGCGCGTCGTGCAGCCTGGGCCAATGCTGTTTGGCCGTAAAAAATAGCACCTAAAGTTGCAGTATCAAAACTAGTAAAAGCATGGAAAGGACTTTTTAAATTACAACGTTTAATTGCTGCATTTAAAAAATGTAAATCAAACCAAGAATTGTGCCCAACTAATACACATCTACTACAATTAGATTTTTTTCTGATATTTTCTAAAAAACTAAACATATCTTGTAGTGCTTCTAATTCTGAAACTGCAAATCTAAATGGGTGCGTAGGATCTATTTGATTAATTTCTAAGCTTTCTTTGGAAATATTAGAACCTTCGAAGGGAATAATATGATAATGTTTTAATACACCAGTAATTAAAATGCCATTTTCTTGCATTTCTAACGGTAATACCGCAATTTCTAATAATGCATCACTTGAGGGATTTAATCCGCCGGTTTCTACATCTACCACAATTGGATAAAAACCCCTAAAACGTTTAGCCATAATTTTATTAGGGGTTTTATGAATTGGGTAGTTTATCATTGTCACTTTTTTAACACCAGATTTATCAAAATATTATAAATCAATTAAAATTTAACGTACTGCTTCTTTAGTGTAATTAGGTTTAGCTTTAAATTTATTGTTGGAATATTTTTCTTTTCTATCAAATTTATCAAAACCAAAACCCTTATTATTATTAGTAGTATTAGTATTGCTACTGCCGTAACGTTTTTTCTTGGCACCAAATTTATTATCCCTTGGATCGCGGTCACGATAATTATTAGTAGTTCTAGTACCGGAAGAAGATCTGGCTGGGTATTTTTCTGGAGAAATAAATCTTTGAATAGCATACCATTTTGATTGATCTGCGGCAGAAACTAAATTTAAAGCTGAACCTTCAGCCCCAGCTCTTGCTGTCCTGCCAACTCTATGGATGTAATCTTCTGGACAATTTGGTAAATCATAATTAATAACATGCTGGATATGCGGTACGTCTAATCCTCTAGCTGCAATGTCTGTAGCTACCATGATTTGACAGCGACCATTACGAAAATCATTCATAACTCGATAGCGTTTAGATTGTTTTAAATCACCATGCATAGCGGAAGCTGCATGATTTTTTTTAGATAAATCATTAGCTAAATGATCTGCACCATGCTTAGTTTTTACAAATATAATAATTGTTCCAGCTCGATTTTCTATTTGTTCTAATAGGGTAGCAAATTTTTCAGATTCTTTAACTTTTATAGTTTCTTCTTTAAGTTTAGCAACAAAGGTAACCACCGGATCTATAGAAATACGTTTAGGTTGATGTAAATATTTAGCCGCCAATTTTTCTATGTTAGTTGGTAGTGTTGCTGAAAACATTAATGTTTGGCGTAATTTTGGTAATTGGCTAATGATTTTTTCTAGCTGTATGCCAAACCCCATATCAAACATACGATCTGTTTCGTCTAATACTAAAAAACTAAAAGTAGGTTTTAATGTTTTTCTTAATAAATGGTCAATAACCCGACCAGGGGTACCAACTATAATTTTTGGATTAGATTTTAACTGGGATAGCTGTTTAAAAACTGGCTCACCGCCGATCAAAAGAGTCGATTTAATTGTTGACTTGAATCCTAGCAATTTTTTAACAACGGACACTACTTGTTGAGCCAACTCTCTTGTTGGGGTTAAAATTAATGCTGAACCATTAGGATTATTTAATAAATGAGCAATTAACGGAATGGTAAATGCAAGAGTTTTACCTGTTCCAGTTTGTGCTGAACCCAAAATGTCAAAATTACTTAAAGCTATTGGTATGGTTTGTGTTTGAATAGGAGTGGGTTTAGTGTAATTAAGGCTATCTAAAGTCTGTAATAGCGTGGACGGTAAATTCATTGAATGAAAATTATCTGATGATGTACTCATATATTGCTGAACCTTATAAATTTATAATTGTAATGACCTAAAAACATAAAAAAGGCCACCAGTAAAATTTATCAAGCCTTTAAATATGAAGAGTTTGTAAAACAAATAATAGTACCAGTAACCGAGCGAGAAAGCAAAAAAAGTTATACCTCATCAAGATTTGGTAATTCTGGTAGTATCTCCATAACCTCATCAGACATAATACTAGTGCTATAAGATACCGGATCTAAATTAAACAGCATTAAAATATCATTTAAACTTTCTAAAAATTTAAGATTTCTATTGGCCAATATTGATTCTGTTGTTAGGTTTTTAGCAGGAAAGCTAGTGGTTGTTTCTATTTCTGATAATATTGTTTGAGCAATTTTTTGTGCTTGTTGTTCATTAGAATTGCTTAAATGTTCGATTTGCCTAATAACTTCTAATGCATTACTAGCTTTTATTAATGGTTGTATAAATGTATGTAAGTTCTTGTTTAATAAATTACTAGTATATTCAGATGGTTTTTGCAGGGAGGTAAAAATATTTATTTGTTGTTCCCCCCCTATAGATTCATAGTGATTATCTATATTTAAGTGTTTCGCAATTTGTAATTCTAATAATGTAGCTATTGCCTCAACTGCACGTTCTATCGGATTTGATTCCATTGATGCATGCATTAATCCTGATTGAATACAAGAAATATCTTCATTAGGGTGGATTGTTGGAAATTGTATTGGTTGATTAAAAATTTTGGTGCAACTAGTGATTCTTTTTGAAATATTTAATAATAATTTTTGATCTGGATAGTCTACTTTTAATAATTGATTTACACGCAATTCCATAACTGGCTGCGGATTGGCAAAAAACATACTGGCTCTTATAACTTTAGATTTGAAAAAAATGTGAGCTTCGCCTTCTCGTTGATCTTTTAAATCTAATAATTCTATGCGTTGCCTTCTGTCGACTGATGTGTTTCTGCTATCTAAATAATTCAATGCCACGCTACCTGAATTTAATTGAAAACCACTAACATTAGTAACATACGTTTCACCAGCAGTTTTATTAAAATAATCCCAGGTTTCTAACGGATCCTCTAACTTCATACAAATTTTGATATTACAGTTAGCACCAATTGATGCAGCTTCTTCTTTAGATGCTTTTTGAAAAGCAGGTAAATCTTGCCCAGCAAATATAGCAGAAAAGCCTAAACTTCTTGCTTGTGCCGCAACTATAGCAAAACCTTTAACCGCATAATATCCATATTCATCCATAATACACACAAACGGAGATAAAGAATTGGTGGGCTTGCTACTAATAACATCTATATACTTACCCTCAACCCTATCACCTAAGCCTGCTGCCATCATAGCTTTAAGGGATGCAATAATAACTTTTCCTAAGTTGGCTAATTCTTCTGGAGATTTTTCTAATGCTGGTAATAGAACCACTAGAATACGACGATTTAATACTACGTCTTTTACATCAACCTCTGCTAAATTGGTTCTAATTATATGACCATAAGTATCTGCTAACGATCCAAAAACCCTGGTTAATTGCATGGTAATAAATCCATGTTGCTCCCTGACTTCTCCTGCTTGATTAAATTTATTTTTAGGGTTATAGCCAGGCAAATTAAGTAAATAATTTTTAAGAGGATCCATAACTTTGGATGGATAATTGTCTAAAGATACATATAAATCATTTTGAATCGGAAATTTCAAATCTATAACTATAGATTCTAATTTTTCTATCAAAAAATAATTTCTAATAGAATTGGCATCTAATAAGATATGTCCAGCGTCTCGCATTGCACACAAAATAACCATTAAACTTTCTACAAAATTTATAGCTCTACCTTTCCACATGTCGCCAGTTTGATCACCACTTGCACCATCCATCAAACTTATGACCAATTGCGATAACATGCTAGAAGAACCATTAGCAAATGGATTCATAGTATTGGATAAGCGATTATGTTGGGGACCAATAACATCTCTTGCACCTGTCATAAAATTAATTAATAACAAATCATCTTCTCGTCCCATCTGTCTAACCATTGAAAAAATCTTGGCAAATAAACTATTGTCTCCTTTGCCATCTACATATATAAAACCACTACCATGGATTAGAGAATTAAATGCAATTGAAACTAAGCTTTCTGTTTTACCGCTTCCTGTCGATCCAAAAATCAAAACATGAGTACGTAGATCTTCATTAGAAAACCATAATTCTTGCTTAGAATTATTTTCATTACCAAAAAAAGAAATTCCTGCAGCTAATTTTGGTTGATAAGAACCTGGATTTAAATAATTATAATCTGCAACATTAGAAGATTGCGGCAGTTTAAATGGTAAAGTAAATGGTATAGATTTAATGAAAAAAAATAATAAGATATTCATCAATAAAGTTATATCAGAACATAATGGGTAGCATATACAGCCAATAATAGAGGTGGTATAAAATGATAAACAAACTATTGGGTGACTAACCCATTCTGTAATCCTAGCCCCAAGCGGCCTAGTGTCTCTTGCAACTAAATTAGCAGCATGTTCATGCTTAGCTTCCAACCCACGAGAATATTGCATAATCTATGTTCTGACCATTATTTTTCTTTAGATAGCATTATTTGTCGATGCCTGGCTTCGGCACGTTTAATAGTTTTTTCTGGAATATGATCAATGCAATTTGGGCAATAGATTCCTGGCTTATATTTGGTAGTTTGTTGGTCTTGTGCAGATATTGGGTAGCGACAACCAGGACACATGCTATAAGATCCTTTGTTAATACTATGATCGACACCAATTCGATTATCAAATAAAAAACACTCTCCTTGCCATAGGCTATCTTCTAGTGTAACTTTTTCTAAATAATTTAAAATACCGCCATTAAGATGATACACATTGGTAAAACCTAATTGTAACAAATAAGCAGTGGATTTTTCGCAACGGATCCCGCCAGTACAATACATAGCAATTTTTTGGTTCTTATCTAATTTGTCAAAATTATCAGCAAAAAACTTGGGAAACTGTCTAAAACTATCGGTTTGTGGATTTATGGCATTATTAAATTTTCCAATTTTAACTTCATATTTATTGCGAGTATCTATAGTAATAACTTCTGGATCTGAGATTAGCTTGTTCCAATTACTAGGATCTACGTATTGACCAGTTTGCATAGCTGGATTTATCTTATCTATCCCTAAAGTCACAATTTCTTTTTTAATTTTTACTTTTAATCGGATGAATGGATGAGAATTATTGTAAGAAGTTTTACAGCTTAAATCAGCAAATTCTTTATGGCTTTTTAAAAAATGCAAAGTTGCATCTATATCTTGATTTAATCCTGAGATCGTAGCATTAATTCCCTCGCTGCTAATTAATATAGTGCCTTTAATTTCTTTAGCTAGACAAAAATTTTTAATTTCAGCTTGTAGTTCTTTAAAATGTGGTAAATTTACAAATTTGTAAAAAGCAATAATAGTAATTTTATTTATCATAGTTGTTAATCCAAAATTTTTATATTAACAATATACAGATCTTCTTTAAATCTTGCTACACCATAAGATTGTTATTGATTATATATTATTTAGTATTATAATAATAAATAAGAATAATTCTCATTTAAAAATATTAATTAGGTAAACATATGTTGTGCAGTGTTATGAGAGAGCTGAATAAATCTAAACAATTGTCTAAAAAAGATTTTTCCAACTTGACAAATCTAAATATAGGTGAATCTGGGTTGGTCTTGGATATAGTAGCTGATAGTAACCAATATTATAGACAGAGGTTGTTAGCTCAAG
>DITK01000029.1 GCA_002422785.1 Francisellaceae bacterium UBA6186 | reverse complement strand
TGCTGCATATGCTGTTAAATATCAAAAGTTAGATCAAGTAGTTGTGACCACAATTGGAGATGGTGGGACATCAAGGGGAGATTTCTACGAGGCTTTAAATTTAGCCAAAACTTGGAGTTTACCAGTAGTATTTGTGATTATTAATAATAAATATGCAATTTCTACCCCAAAAAATTTACAAACCAAAGCTGAAACTTTGGCGCAAAAAGCGATTGCCGCAGGTATTGTTGGAGAACAAGTAGACGGTAACGATATCTTAGCTTTACGATACAGGTTAGATATTGCTATCGAGCAAGCACGTTGTAATAACGAACCAAGGGTAATAGAGGCAATAACATATCGCATGAACGATCATACCACGGCAGATGATGCTAGTCGTTATCGTTCTGCGACAGAAAAACAACAACATTTAATAACCGATCCATTGTTAAGATTAAAAATATTTTTAGAACATAAATATAAATTTTCCGCCAACGATGATTTACAAATCGAACAGCAATGTAAATATAAAATAGATCAAGCAGTTAACAATTATTTTTTATTACCAGCCACAAGATCTGTCAGTGAAATGTTTAATCATGTATATAAAACATTACCAGATGGCTTAAAAGTTCAAAAAGATCATATATCATGATAGTTACATTAATTGATGCTATAAATAAAGCCTTACACTTTGCTATGCAACACGATGATCACATCATTTTGTTAGGCGAAGATATTGGTAAAAATGGTGGAGTATTTCGAGCAACTATTGGTTTGCAAGAAAAATTTACCGATAGAGTATTAGATACGCCATTAGCTGAAAATATGTTAGCCGGGATTGCAGTTGGCATGGGGGCTTGTGGGCTTAAGCCGATTGTTGAAATTCAATTTATGGGCTTTTTATATTCAGCATTAGATCAAATTATAAGTCATGCATCTAGGATGCGGTATCGAACCAGGGGAAGACTATCTTGCCCCATAGTAATTCGTGCTCCATATGGATGTGGGATACATGCACCAGAGCATCATTCTGAAAGTACCGAGGCTATTTTGGCCCATATTCCGGGAATTAGAGTTGTTATTCCATCATCGCCTATAAAAGCTTATGGATTATTGTTAGCTGCTATTGCTAATCCAGATCCGGTAATTTTTTTAGAACCAACAAGATTATATAGATTATTTAAACAAGAAATAAATGATGATGGTCAAGCTCTACCGTTAGATAAGTGCTTTATATTGCAGAGTGGCAATGATATAACTTTAATAAGCTGGGGGGCTATGATTCATGAAACCTTAGCGGTAGCTAAAGAATTAAGTAATAATAACATTAGTGCCGAGGTTATTGATGTTGCGACAATTAAGCCATTAGATCTGGATACTATTTTACAATCAATAGCAAAAACTGGTAGATGTGTAATTATTCATGAAGCAGCCCAAACTTGTGGGGTGGGTGCTGAAATTGCGGCTCAAATAGCAGATCTAGGATTAACCAATTTATTAGCACCTATCAAAAGAGTAACCGGTTTTGATACTATAGTCCCGCCTTACAGATTAGAGGGATTATATATGCCAAGTGTTGCTAGAATTTTAACTGTAGTGAAGGAAGTTTTAAGTTATTAATAGCAGTAGTATCTATTATGTTTAATGGGGGTGTTTTATTACTACAGTAAATTTTAAATTGCCAGATTTAGGCGAAGGTTTGCCAGATGCAGAAATAGTTGCTTGGCATGTTAGTGTTGGTGATAAAGTTACCATAGATCAACTATTAGTTTCAGTGGAAACTGCAAAAGCAGTGATAGATGTTCCATCACCATTACATGGCACCATAGAAAAATTGTGTGCTCAACCAGGCGAGACATTACAAGTTGGTCAAGTTTTGGCGATATTTAGAGTAACAACAGAGGTATTATTAGAACCAGGCACAGTAGTTGGCTCTGTACCCACTACCAATAATATTTTGCAAGAAAAAATTACTAACCATAATAAAATTATTGATCATAATATACATAATATGAAAGCTGCACCAGCGGTAAGAATATTAGCTAAAAAATTACAATTAGATCTTAATAAGATAACGCCTACGGGTCCGTTTAACACTATAACTCTTGATGATGTAGAACAAGCTAGTTTGAATCATGCTACAGCTGATACAACAGCTGATGGCTGGATAACATTGCATCAAACGGCAAGATCAATGGCTCTGGCGATGCAAAAATCTCATAATGAAGTAGTGCCAGCTACTATTTTTGAAGATTTAATTTTACTTAAATATAAGCATGACGGCACCTTCGATATTACCGTTAATTTAATTAAGGCTATAGTATTTGCATGTTCCAAAGAACCTGCAATCAATTCTTGGATTATGCAATCAAATAATAATTTCAAACAAAAAATATGTGCTGAGATTAATTTAGGGATCGCAGTAGATAGTGTCGATGGTTTGTTTGTGCCGGTTATTAAAAATGTTGCATCAAAGTCGACGCAAAAATTACGGCAAGAATTAGATTTATTATTGCAACAAATAAAAACCAGGACCATTTTACCAGATCAATTACAGGAAGCGACATTTATTTTATCTAATTTTGGAAAATTTGCTGGTCGTTATGCGATACCAGTTATTGTCCCACCAATGGCTGGCATTTTAGCAGTTGGTAGCCTGAGGCAAGCTATGGTGGTGTTAGATGATAAGCCGATGGTTAGCTATATCTTACCACTGTCTTTAACTTTTGATCATCGAGCAATAACTGGTGGTCAAGCTGCTAGATTTTTAAAAGCAGTATTAGATTTTTTTATTGAGTAATTTTTTAGCAAAAACACTATATCAAAACATTTAATTTATACTTATCTTTAAGTAATGCTAAAAAATAATAATCATCAAAAATATATTAAATATATAATTATATTTATATTAGCTACAAGATATTTATATGCAGAACCTACAAAAGTTGCTTATCGTTGTAAAATGATTAATGGTGCGATTGGATACTACGATCGTCCTTGTGAGTATATGGAAAGCCATGGTGATGGTATTTTTTTTGGACAAAAAATAGCCGAAGAAACTATATTTATGTTTAAATCTTATAATGGCAATAAAAATCTAGTTAATAATAATATTTATAATTTTACCACAAATCAGCAACCTAATATATTAGCAACCACCAACAAAAAATTACAACCATTAACTATAAATCAATTAGCAACCAAACGTTGTAACAATGCCAGAGAAAAAATTTTAGTGATTCAAGATTTACTAAATAATCAATATATTAATAATAACAATAATATAGAGCCAATATTAGCTAAAGCTAAAAGATCTTTGGCTAGATATAAAATAATAAAAAATAAATACTGTGTAGAGTAAGAGTATAGTATTTGCAACAACGTACGATATTATGTACTATTATACTTGTAATATAACATAAAAAAGAGCGTACTATTAAAATCATTAGAATGTGGACCCATTATGGGGACAAATAGAGTTCTTGTTGAGAATACTAGACTTATTGCGTATAGGGAATTATTAAATGCCAACTAATGATGCAAGAATCAAAATTATAACTGCAGCACTAGATAGAGCTGTGGCAAATAGTAGAGAGATTAATGGCGGCAAAATCGCCAATTACATCCCAGAATTAGCTAATGTAGATGCTGATTATTTAGGAGCTGCAATTTTATTATCTACTGGTGAATTAATTACATCGGGTGATAATGCAGATTATTTGTCTACCGTACAAAGCGTTTCTAAATTAGTCTTGCTGATAGGATTAATGGAAGAATTTGGAGCTAACAAAGTTTTTTCTTGGATCAAAGTTGAACCATCGGAACAATCTTTTTCATCTATTAGACATTTAGATCAATATGGACCGGTTCCATCTAATCCGATGATTAATGCAGGTGCTATAGCATTGTGTAGTAGAATTCCAGGTAATAGTGATGAACAACGACTATGGATTGACAAATGGACTAACAAATTATTTGGAGACATAATTAGTTTTAACGAGGATGTGTTTCATTCAGAATTGCAGCATAGTGATCGTAATCGTTCTTTAGCGTATCTTATGAAAAGTACTGGGATCTTAGCAAGAGAAGTAGAAGAATCATTGGTGCCATATATTATGTTATGTTCTTTTCAATTAAATGTTAAACAAGCAGCATATTTGCCAATGATTTTAGCTAATGGCGGAGTCGCACCTGACGGTAAAAGGATTATTTCGGAAGAAACTAGTAATCAAGTAGTGGCAATTATGGCAACTTGTGGTTTGTATAATGAATCTGGTATGCATTTGGTTAAAACTGGTCTGCCTGCTAAAAGTGGTGTTTCTGGGTTAATTGTGGCAGTTGCCACCTGTAGAGCGGGGATCGCAGTTTCTAGTCCGTATATAAATTCTAAAGGTACTAGTATTCGTGGACGTGCATTATTAATGGAAGTTTCCAAGACGTTAGATTGGCATTTTGCTGCTCCTAATATTGCATGGATTTGAAAAAGTAATAATCAAGAATATAGTGTACATCTCACAACAGCTTTTTTGGCTGCTGATACTGATCAAGAAATGTTTCATGGAGTCTATAAATGTATTGGTAGATCTATAATGTTTGGCGATAAACGAATAAGCCCATTTATGTTATTGGAATTTGATAAAGAATTCGGATCACTAGGTACTGTATTAAGTGCTGCAAATATACAGGAAATAGAAGATGATTCAGATGATCCTAATGTTAGTAGCACCCCAAATAGGCGTCTTCTTCTTACATAAAGATATATTGGCTCTTTCTGTAATAAACCTTAGTGATAGAAGAATTGATATTGTAGTTGCAAGATATTTAGGTGCGGGTACGCATTGTCTGATGTTTTGTGGGTAAATAATCTAAAATTACATTATGGGTATAGTTAAAATATTTAAATTTGGTTAGGGTTTTATGTCAGGGCTACCGCAACCAGATTTGAATAAAGTTATCTCAAGCAAATGTCAAACTTTTATAAAACAATTTATAGCATCCACAAAGCCGCAAGGGGAATATGAGTTTTTTGGTTCTGCTACAACGTCTACAACTCGCGCCTATGAAATCGTAAAAAAAATTGAAAGTATTCAAGCTGTCGCTATTGATAGTAATATTGATATAAATCAAAAAAAAAGCCAAATCGAAAAAGCAATTATAGATATAGAAAAAAATATTAATAACAATTTAAGATTATATGTTAGTAATAATGATAGAGCGAGAGCGAATGTAGAAAGATTTGTTAGTGGTTTAAAAAAACTAAATTTAGATATAGAGGCCGCATTAACACCAAATTCAACAATTAGTTTACGGGGATCAGTACAACAACAAACTGTGCCAAAACCTGTTGCAACAGCTGTTAAAGCAGCACCACCAATAACAAACCCCACTAATGACGCACTCCAAGAGTTGGTGGTTATTAAACAACAAGTGGATACATTAAGTCGACAGTTAAACTTATTAACATCACAACTTGCAGAAGAACAAAAACAAAATAAACAGTTAAATGCAGATAACCAACGATTAACTGATACAAATAGCTCTTTATTTGCTGAAAAAGAAAAACTGAATCTCGAATTGGAAAAAGCAAAAGAAGCAAATAAAGAATTATCGGCAACCTTAACAACAACAGAAAGCAAAAATTTAGAGCTTAGCAATAAAAATGAAGCTTTAAAAACACAATTAAGTGAAAAACAAACTAATCAGACTGCTAATAATGATACTATTTCTCAATTAACAAGAGAAATATCAACACTAAAAGCAGCAGCTTCAGTGAGTGGAAAACAATTTTCAGAGAAAGAAGAAGAAATTGCAAGGCTTAAATTGGGACATGAACAAGAAATTGCAGGGCTTAAATTGGGACATGAACAAGAAATTGCAGGGCTTAACCTTCAACATGAAGTAGAGACGAGCTCACTTAAAGCCATGCTGCAAGCATCGCAAGAACTACTTAGTAAACAGACCGAACAATTGCAACGTACTGCAACAGATAACGAACAATTACAAGCCCAGAGAGAAGAGGATAAAGGGAAAATTGCAGCATCAGAAGAAAAATTAGCCAGATCATCTGAAAAAAATGCTAGTCTAGAGAAAATATTAACAAAGACAAAACAAGAAATGGAAGCTGCACAAAATTCAGCAAACGCATCATCAGATGAAATTATTAAATTAAATAAGATTCAGCAGGAACTAACAGCAAAAAATACTGATTTAGAAGCAAATATAGCAGGATTGCAACAACAAATTAGCGATCAAAAGCCACAAACAATACCAGCAAATGATCAACAATCGAACATCGACGAATTAACTAAAGCTAAGGCAGCATTAGCAGAACAATTATCAAAATCTCAAGCACAGCACAGGTCTGAAATAGAAGCTGTACGAACTTCATTAAAAGTATCATTAACAGAAAATGTTGATTTAAAGACACAAGTACATGGATTAACTGAAGAAAATTCTGTTCTAAGGGAAAATTTACTGAATGTAAATGAAAAGGCGACATTACTTGAAACACAGTCTACGGCTCACCTTGAAAATGACGTGGCGAGATTAGGTAAAATTAATGAATTAGAAGAACAGATATCAGCAATGAAAGCTGCAGCACAGTTAGCAACTGCGTCATCCGATAATATGGCTAATATGGCTGATAGAATTCGTGAATTAGAACAAAGAGAGCAGCGACTGGCAGTAGAAAATACCATTCTAAAAAAACAATTACAAAAATCAAAACCAACAACAGCAGCACCCCTATCATTCAGCAAGCAACGAATATCAGGGATAGCCCCAAGAAGACCTGATGAATTAATTGAACCCGAACTACTGCCCAGTATCACATTGGTTACACCTGCAAGTCCTATACTGACAACCGAACCAATAAATCCATCAATAACAGAAACACCAACACGTCCTAGTCTCTTGGAGAATATTGCGCAAGAATTTAAAACAGTTACCCCCAGTGTTTCTGGTGGTGGCAAAGTGGTAAATATAGAACAAATTCAAAAAGAGGGAGAAAAATATACTGATAGGCCATATTTTGATAGGGCGAATACTCAAGCAATAAATTTGGACGAAACAAATCAATTGCAAACATTATTTGACGATGGAAAATTAAAATTTTCTGACCAAACAAATCCAAATAAGATAACATTTAGTAACGAAAGTATGGAACCCAGCGACCTGCAAGCTATGGTAGCTATTTTACAAGCCACGTCAAGAGATAATAAAGAATCTACACTAAATAATGTTGAAGTAATTTTAACTGGTAAAGATGAGGATTTAATACAAGTTTTACAGCAATTTCATGATAAATTAGCAGAAGCAGTACAAGGTAATGACGATAAAAAAATATGTGCAATAAAGATTCAGGATAAAGGAGAACATAATAAAGAATTAACAGATTTAATTAAGTTACACAATGCTGCGGCGGATATAATTCATAATAAAGAAGCATTAACACCAGATAAAAAAAATAACATATTAGAGGCAATTCAGGCACTCCAAGCACAGGTAACGCCATTACCCGAATCCAACCACCACCCCTCGCAGAAACAGCAGCCAACCTTAAGCTAAATTATCTACAATCTAACAACCTACCACCACAGCTGCCAAAATATTTGCTCTTTAACCACTATTCAGCTAAAACCTGCCCCAAATTAGTCGATGATATATTATAGACATTACAAATTTAAACTTATGGAAACCTAGAAATATTGCATATACAATAAAAAATAATAAAAAATAATTAAATTAAAATATAAATAAAAAAGTACCATTATGTTATTACCAGAAAAATTTTATAAATTAATAAATTTTATAAGAAATATATTTTTAATTAAATTAAATATATTGAAAATATTTTTATCTAAAATAAAATCGCTTAATCTAGATCCGGCTGGTACTAATAATATTAATATATTAAAAAACAATAAAGCTATAAAAATATTTGCCGCAATTCTAATCGTAATATTTTTATTTACTCATGTGGTAAAGTCGATATTTAATTTTAAATTTAATTCATCCTCACCATTTGTCGTAGTTGCAGCACCAGTGCTGCAAAAAGATGTCAATATAAATGTCAAGGCCTCTGGCAGAGTACAACCAATAAGTACCGTTATTATTAAACCACAAATAGATGGTATTATTTTAAATAGTTCATTTATTGAAGGAAAAATAGTTCATAAAGGACAATTATTATTCGAAATAGAACCAGCATCGTTGCAAGCCATGTATAATCAAGCAGTAGCTAATTTAGCTAGATCAAAAGCCGATTTACAAAATGCCGATTTGCAGCTGCAAAAATATAAAAAACTATATAAAAATAGCTTTGTCTCAGATCAAGATTATCAACAAATAGTAGCTAATTTTAAAATGATGGAAGCGTCTAGTGCCGCAGCTAGTGCTGCATTAGATGCCGCTAAAGTACAATTAAATTTTACTAAAATTTATTCACCAATTCACGGGGTTGCTGGACAAATTTTAGTAGATACCGGTAATGCTATTAAAGCTGCATCTGGAGTTGCTTTAGTTAGCATTAATCAAGTACATCCAATAAATGTGCTATTTAATATCCCAGAGGAACATTTATCTCAACTAATTAAAAATATTAATAATTTAGATAAGCTGGCAATAAAATTACCTGAATTTGATAATGTCGGTAAATTAGTCTTTTTTGATAATCAAGTAAATAGTTTAAATGGTACCATAGCTCTAAAAGCCGAGTTTTGTAATTGTGATCTATCCTTGTGGCCTGGTCAGTTTGTTAATATCAGCTTAACAATTAATAAGTTATCTAACGCTTTGGTCGTGCCAACTCGTGCAGTACAAGTTGGACAACAAGGAACTTACGTATATGTCGCCCAAAAAACCAAAAACAAGAAAAAAAGCTACTACGCTACAGCTAAAAAAACATTCGTTACCACCGGCGCTGTATTAAAAAATGAAACAGTAATAACTAATGGATTACAACCAGGACAAATCGTGGTAACCGAAGGGCACGCTCATTTAATAGATAACTCTATAGTTGAAATATATGATCAGTAAAATTTTTATTGAAAGACCAGTAATGACCACGTTGTTGATGGCAGCATTATTATTATTTGGTATCTATAGCTATTATTCGTTACCTGTTAGCCAATTGCCGGATGTAGATTTTCCAACCATCGTAGTTAATGCAGTTTTGCCAGGTGCTAGCCCAGAAACTATGGCTAACTCGGTCGCTACTCCTTTGGAAAAAAGATTTTCAACTATTGCTGGAGTTGATTCTATAAATTCCAGCAATTCTTTAGGTAGCACCCAAATAATTTTACAATTTTCTGTGGATAGAAAAATTGATGGAGCAGCACTGGATGTACAATCAGCAATCGCTGCAAGCGTTGCAGAATTACCAAGTAATATGCTGTATCCACCAGTGTATATAAAGATAAATCCAGCAGAAGCCCCAGTGTTGTATTTAGCTATGTATTCCGATACTGAACCGTTGTTTGTGGTCGATGATTATGCAGAAAAATTACTCGGACAAAGGCTGTCTATGGTTAATGGAGTAGCACAAGTTAATATCTTTGGATCACAAAAATATGCCACCAGAATTCAACTTAATCCAGACAAATTATCTGCCTATAATTTGTCGTTTTTAGAAGTAAAAGAGGCGTTAATTAGATCCAATGTTAATTTGCCTGTCGGTACTCTTAGTAGTAAAAAACAGGAATTACCAATCAAAGTTAATGGACAACTTAATAATGCATTAGATTATAAAGATTTAATAGTAGCTTATCGAGATGGTGCCCCGGTGAAGTTGCAACAAATAGGAAAAGCTATAGATAGTGTCGAAAATACTAAAGTTGCAAGTTGGTTTAACGAACAACGAAGTATTATATTAGCAATACAACGACAACCAGGAACTAATACTTTAGAGGTGGTAGAGAATATATATAAACAGCTAAAAATTTTAAAGAAACAGCTGCCAGCCACTATCAATTTGGTCACCATGTACGATCGCTCTCCAACTATACATTTGGCTGTCCAAGACGTAGAAAGAACGCTAATAATATCAGCCTTTTTGGTGGTTCTAGTAATCTTTGTGTTTTTACGTAATAGCACAGCAGCACTGATAATTAGTATTGTATTACCATTATCTATAGTCGGGTCCTTTGCTTTTATGGATTTGTTAGGGTTCAGTCTTAATATTATATCTTTGCTGGCATTAACATTGGTAGTTGGATTTGTAGTAGATGATGCAATCGTGGTACTAGAAAATATTATGCGTAATTTAGAGCAAGGTAAAAACCCATTAAATGCAACCTTAGATGGAGTAAAAGAAATAGGATTTACAGTAATATCTATTACTTTATCGTTGATAGTAGTTTTTATCCCTATTTTATTTATGGGAGGCATAATAGGCAAATTATTTCATGAGTTCGCAGTAACTACGGTTATTACTATTTTATTATCTGGGATCATTTCTTTGACTTTAACTCCAATGATAGCTAGTAGATTTTTAAGTTTACATGATAATTTACATACTATAGGTGTTTTCCAATTAAGCGAAAAATTATATACAAAAATGTTTAATTCTTATGAAGTTAGTTTGTCCTGGGTTTTAAATCATAAGAAAACTGCATTTCATGTGTTTTTATTAACAATTTTATGTAGCATGGTATTGTTTAAAATTATTCCAAAAGGTTTTGTTCCAGATCAAGATATTGGTAATTTTATAGCTTTTACTGAAGCCGATGCAGATGTTGGTTTTGACTTGATGGTTACAAGGCAAAAGCAGGTGGCAAATATTATTAAACAACATTCAGATGTGGAAAGCTTAGTATATAATGTTGGAGCAGGCGGTATATCTCATACTTTAAATTCTGGATTTATTATTGCTAAATTAAAGCCATATGCCAAACGTCGCTATGATGCTAAAAATATTATTAAACAGTTGAATACTAAAGTTAATACAGTGCCAGGAATAAAAGTTTATTTGCAAAATATTCCAGCAATTCCAGTAGGTGGTAGAATGACCAAAGGAGTATATCAATATGTAGTATTAGATCCAAATATAAAAGAACTGCAGCAAGCCATAGATTTGTTACAGCAAAAATTGTCACAATTAAAAGAATTGCAAGATGTGAGTAATGATTTACAAATGTTAACGCCACAAGTGCTATTGAATATAGATAGAGACAAAGCAGCATTCTTAGGCGTATCTATGGATAACATAGAGAATACTTTATATGCAGCATTTGGATCTTTGCAAATTTCTACTATTTATTCACAGTCAGATACTTATAAAGTTATTTTAGAATTATTGCCACATTATAGTAACCAAGAAACTTTAAATAGATTAGAAGTAAGATCAAATAATGGTAGCTTGGTGCCGCTTGGATCCATCTCTAAAATTTTAGTAAACAACGAATTGTTAACTATTAATCATCAAGGACAAATTCCAGCAGCTACTATATCTTTTAATTTAACTCCAGGTACGTCTTTAAGTAAAGCACTAAATGCTATTGAACATGCTACTAAAAAATTACACTTACCTAATGATTTAGTGATGCAATTTTCTGGGGTTGCGGAAACATTTAAATCTTCGTTAAATAGCTTGGTAATTTTATTAGTTATAGTTGTATTAGTAGTTTATATATTGTTAGGCATGCTATATGAAAGCTTTATTCATCCATTAACAGTACTATCTGGTTTGCCAGCTGCATCTTTTGGTGCATTGTTTACTTTGTTTATTTTTAATATCGATCTGGATTTGTACGGATTTATTGGCTTGATTATTTTGGTGGGTATAGTTAAAAAAAATGCAATCATGATGATTGATTTTGCTTTGCATAATCAAAGGCAAAATCATATGAAACCACAAGAAGCAATTTACAATGCCTGCCTGATACGCTTTAGACCAATTATGATGACAACCATGGCAGCAATTTTAGGTGCTTTGCCAATAGCGTTGGGTATAGGGTCAGTATCGATAGAAACTCAGCGCTCGTTAGGGGTGGCGGTCGTTGGTGGCCTAATTTTTTCACAAATTCTAACTTTATATATTACCCCAGTTATTTATGTATATTTATCTAAAAAATCACAATAAATCAGTCACTAATTTAATAATTTTTTCGCTAGCACCAGTTTGATGATATAAATAATTTTTGGCATTTTGCCCGATAATAGTCCTTAAATTAGTGTTTTTTAACCATTTTATAATTATACATGATAAATCCTCAGTGTTTTTCACCTTAACTAAGCCATTAGCCAGCTTCATTCTAAATACTATTTGTTCACAATTAGCCGTATATGGTCCTATAGCTATAGGGATAGCAAATGATGCTGGCTCTAACACATTATGACCACCAATCGGTACTAAGCTACCACCCACAAATGCCGCTTGACTAAGCTTATAAAACATATTTAATTCCCCAATAGAATCAACTAAATATATTTGTTCTGTTAATAACATGGATTTGTCGCTGTGTATTGTATAGCTAAAATTTTCATGATATAGATTTTTCGCTATCTCTTGTGATCTTTCTGAGTGTCTTGGTACTAAAATTAATAAAGCATTTGGGATCTGCTGTAATATAATTTTATGTGCCGCCAAAATAAATTGTTCCTCGACAGGGTGAGTACTGGCAGCTATCCATATTGGTCTATTAATATTTTTTAGCGGAGATGTTAGCTGAGACAAATTGAAATCAGTATTAAGGCTATTTTGCCAAGCAAGATCAAATTTACTATTGCCAGTTATAGTAATATTGTTGGCAAGATTTGATCCAATAATTTGTTGTAATTTATAACCATCAAATTTAGTTTGAGCACAAATATAAGTTATTTTTTGTAAACAATATGAAATTAAAGATTTAATTAATAAATACCTATAAAATGATTTATTAGACACTTGAGCATTGGCAATTATTATCGGGATCTTATGTTGGTCACAATTCAATATTAAATTTGGCCAAAGTTCTTTTTCTATAATTATTAATAATTTGGGTTGGATTGTTCTTAAAAAATTGTTTATGGCAAAATTAACATCAAATGGAAAATATAAGTGTAATACACTGTTAGATAATTTTTGTTTGATAATAGCAGAGCCGGCCGGAGTAGTACAAGTTAGCACAATAGAAATATTGGGTAATTGTTCTTTGATTTTTTGAATTATGGGAATAGCTGCAATTACTTCTCCCACCGATACAGCATGGATCCAAATATTATTGTTACCAGGTGTTGGTAGGTTAAACATCCCTAACCTTTCTAACCAGCGATCTCGGTATGCCCTTAATTTGATACTTTTGATCAATAATTTTAGAAATAATAATGGTAATAATATTGTAAAAAATAAGTTGTAGACCTTTCTTGTTATCTTGTTAAACATGTAAGTAATATATTTTGTTTAGCAATTAATCGCAACTTCCATGTAATTGAGGGATAAATAGGTAGATAATTTTATTGGCAAGCGGTTGGTAAATAAGCACGATCGATATTTGAAACACATTTCCATTGAGTTACAATAGAGCCTGTCTCTTCGATTGCAACTAAAGCTATTTTTTTACCATGTAGTTGGGTTGGTGCTGGTGCTGCGCTGTTAAAAGTTACTTCTATATATCCGATGACGGTTCCGGTTATTGTGCCATAACCCGGAGATCCAGTTGTTACGTTAATACTATTTATCATGCTGTCAGAATAAGCAGTACTGATGGCAGCTAGGTCAGGGGGGAAAGCATTGTTAGAATTAGAATAATCACTAACTTTATTTTTTAATCCTTCTAGTATTGGTAATGCACTAGATACATTTGACTTAATCATATAGCTTAAATAAACTGGCGTGGCTACAGCTGATAGTACGCCAATAATGGCTATTACTACCATTAGTTCTATTAAAGAAAAGCCATGAGTAAGGTTGTTATTAATTTTATTGTGCATAATATCAAATATAGCGTAAAGTTTAAAAATAGTTATTAGTAAGTGTATGTAATATGAAAAAAATATTATATTTAGTTGCAGAAGGAAGTTATTTTTGTTCTCATCGACTAGAACTAGCAGCTTTTATGCAACAACAAGGTTATATTGTGGCGGTTGCAACCAGTTGTGCTCATTCTATATATAAAGATAAAATTTTACAGAAAAAATTACAGCTTTTTGAATTAAGATTTTTTTGTCGTGCCAGCTGTACTAATCCATTTAAAGAAATTTTAGCTCTTAAAGAATTATATATTATTTATCAAAAATTTAAGCCTGATATAGTTCATCACGTAGCATTAAAGCCAGTTATATATGGGACTCTTGTTGCCAAGTTTACTAAGGTTAATAAAATAGTTAATGCATTGGGTGGTTTAGGATTTATTTTTACTGAATTTAATTATAAATTCAATAAAAATAATATCATCAATTTTTGGAAAAATATCACTATAAACCTAAAACAAAAAATTTTACGATCTATTGTTTATAAAATATTAAAAATAACTATTATTAATAATAAACAACAAAATAAAATTTTATTGTTGCAAAATCAAGATGATCTAGATATTTTAAAAAAAGTCACTAATGTTAACAATATGGAATTAAACACTGCTATCATTGCAGGTTCTGGACTGAATGTTGCAAAATACTACCCATCTGAACCACTAAGTCAAATAAATTTTATAGATAATAAAATTAAAATAGTATTAATTTCTAGGTTATTATGGACTAAAGGGATCTATGAATTTGTACAAGCTGCCACCAAAATAAAAGATTATATAAACAAGAATAATTTAAATATTAACCCAGAATTTATTGTATATGGAGATATTGATCATAAAAATCCAGCAGCTGTTGATTATTTAACGCTAAAACAGTGGCAAGATGCAGGATTAATTATTTGGAAAAATTTTTGCCACGATATGGTCTCGGCGTATAGAGATTGTCATATTGCGGTATTACCATCGTATCGAGAGGGATTACCGAAGACTTTGTTAGAAGCTGCAGCTTGTGCTAGAGCTATAATTACAACTGACGTTCCAGGATGTAGGGAAGTTGTAATTGATGGGGTTAATGGTTATTTAGTACCAAAACAAAATAGTGATAGTTTGGCCAATGCATTGTTAAAGCTCATGCAAAATAAAGAGTTGATGGTTAACATGGGTAAGCTAGGCAGACAAAGGATGTGTGATATCTTTGCTGAACAAATTATTTTTCCGCAAACATTAGAGGTTTATTTATCTTAATAATGTATCAAATTTTAATAATATTTTTTTTAAGAAATACTATTTGATCACGAAGTTTACCTGCTTCTTCAAATTCTAAATTTTTAGCCAAAGTACGCATTTTTGTTTCTAATTTATTAATTTGTTTAGATAGATCTTTCATGGATTGAATATTATCTATGTTCAAATCGTCTAAATGATGGTTATGATTATCATGTTCTTTGGCCTCTAGGTTACTTTCTAGAATATCCACAATATTTTTAGTGATAGTGGTTGGAGTAATATTATTTTCACAATT
This sequence comes from Francisellaceae bacterium UBA6186, assembly GCA_002422785.1. Taxonomy (GTDB): domain Bacteria; phylum Pseudomonadota; class Gammaproteobacteria; order UBA6186; family Azoamicaceae; genus UBA6186. Next base: position 13,857 of record DITK01000029.1, on the reverse strand, counting down.
AAATTCATGTTGAATTATTCTACGTCTTGCTGTTTCTTCCATTGCTTGCTGCATAGATGGGGTTATACGGTCTGCATATAAAATAACTGTGCCATTAATGTTTCTAGCGGCTCTGCCAATGGTTTGAATTAAAGCTCTAGTTGATCGTAAAAATCCTTCTCGGTCAGCATCGAAAATTGCAACTAAAGATACCTCAGGTAAATCTAATCCTTCTCTTAATAAATTAATACCAACTAATACGTCAATATCGCCATTTCTTAATGCTCGAATTATTTCCATACGTTCGACAGTATCTATATCTGAATGTAAATAACGTACTTTGATTTGTTGTTCAATTAAATAAGTACTTAAAGCTTCAGAGAATTTTTTAGTTAACGTAGTTATTAATATGCGTTCATTATTTTTAATACGTTTGTTAATTTCAAGAATTACATCTTCCACTTGGTTGGCAACTGGTTTAACAACAATAGTTGGGTCTAATAAACCAGTGGGGCGAACCACCTGTTCTACAATTTGTGCAGATTTTTCTAGTTCATAATTACCGGGGGTTGCCGAAACATAAATTGTTGGTGGTTGTAAGTTTAAAAATTCATCGAATTTTAATGGTCGATTATCTAATGCACAAGGTAATCTAAATCCATAATTAACTAAATTTTCTTTGCGTGCTTTATCTCCATGATACATGGCATGCAATTGAGGTATGGTGACATGAGATTCATCAATGAATAACAAGGAGTTTTTAGGCAAATAATCCATTAAAGTTGCAGGGGACGATCCAACTGCTCGATTGCTTAAAATACGAGAATAATTTTCTATACCATTACAGTAACCAATTTCTTGCATCATTTCTATGTCATAGTAGGTGCGTTGTTCAATACGTTGTGCTTCAATTAATTTATTTTGATTTTTGAAATTAGCTATCTGTTCATGTAGTTCTAATTTAATTTGTTCAATTGCTTGTAAAATTTGTTCTTTTGGGGTGGCGTAGTGGCTTTTAGGGTAAATAGTTATCCTGGGTAAATTATGTTGTAGTATTTTGCCAGTTAAAGGATCAAAGCTGCTAATTTTTTCTATTTCATCCCCAAACATTTGCAGTCTAATAGCCATGTTTTCGCTTTCTGCTGGAAAAATATCTATTACATCGCCTCGTACTCTAAAGACTGCTTGTTTGAAATTGACATCATTTCTGGTGTACTGCAATTCAGATAATCTTTTTAATAATTTTCTTTGCTCGACTAACTCGCCACGACTGACATGTAGCATCATTGATAAATAGGATTTAGGATCGCCTAAACCGTATATGGCAGATACTGTTGCGACGATGATAGCATCATCACGTTCTAATAAGGATTTAGTTGCAGAAAGGCGCATTCTATCTATGTGTTCGTTAATTGCTGCATCTTTTTCTATATAGGTATCGGTGCTTGGCACGTAAGCTTCTGGCTGATAGTAATCATAATAAGAAACAAAATATTCTACTGAGTTTTTTGGGAAAAAAGCTTTCATTTCCCCATATAATTGAGCCGCTAGAGTTTTATTTGGAGCTAAGATTAGCGCAGAACGTTGTAATTGATTAATTATATTGGCGATAGTAAAGGTTTTTCCGGATCCGGTTACTCCTAGTAAAGTTTGTTCAGCAAAATTATTTTCTAAGCCATTTAGTAATTGATTAATAGCTAAAGGCTGTGAGCCTGCTGGCTTATAATTGCTGTGTAGCATAAATTTTTGTGATTGTTGACCATTCATTTTGGGATTATATAATTAAATTTGACCGGAACCAAAAATATTTATAGAATTAATCGATTTTCCCCGATAGCTCAGTCGGTAGNNGGTAGAGCAAGTGGCTGTTAACCACTGGGTCGGCGGTTCGAGTCCGTCTCGGGGAGCCAATTTAAACTGCTAAGTTGTCCAACACAGTCCAGAAAAGCTAAATAAATCCTAGAATTTTTTATAATGTTTGTCCAGTAAGGTTGCCTAAAGTTCATTGACATCCAAGCCGCTTGTCGAACTTGTTATTAACAGATCCTGATATTATGATAATTGTAATTACATACGAAAATAACTTTTAAATCTTTAGCCAACGATCATTTCCCATTACTTCTTAAATGGTTTAACACTCTACACGTAAAAGCTTGGTGGGATCCTGATATTGAATGGACCATAGAAAAAGTTCAAGAAAAATACCGGAGTTACATAAGTAAATATAAATTAGAAAATGGTGTTGCTAAAGAGATCTATAGTTTTATAATAGAGCTAGATCATAATCCTATAGGTTATATCCAATTGTATAATGCTTATGATTTTGCAAGAAACACTCCATTAACAGGATTGCCTCAATCTTTAGCTGCAATCGATTTTTTTATTGGAGAAAAGGAAGTTTTAAGAAAAGGGGTGGGAACTAAAGCATTAGAAAGATTTATAAATAAATTTTGTTTTAATAAATATGAATTTGTTTTTGTTGATCCTGATCTATTAAATATTGCTGCTATTAGAACATATGAAAAGAGTGGGTTTAAAACAGTAAAAGAAAATATAGATCACCATGAAATATGGATGTTAAAAAAATTATGACTAATATTGTTTATTTAATAGGTAAATCTGGTAGTGGTAAATATACTATAGCCAAAGAACTTGCAAAACAAGGATATATAATTTGTGATAATCAATTAATTAACTACCCAATTTTTTCTTTATTAAATTATGATGGCTTTACTCCTATTCCACAGTTTGTTTGGAAAATAATAACTCAAATTAGAGATGGCATTTTTACTTTTTTGTCACAAGAAACCATTAATAATTACGTACTAACTAATGTATTAGGAGATGTAGAGCAAGATTATAAGATTTTCAAACAAGTTGAACAAATGGCGTTAAATAGAAATTCATTATTTATTCCAGTAAAATTATCAATTTCTATAGAAGAAAACATCAAAAGGATCCAGAATAAAGAGAGATTATTACGTTACAAATCAATAGATCCAGAAGATGTATATAAGCAAAACTTAATCAACATATCGCATCCAAATTTATTAGAATTAGATGTTAGTAATAGCCTTGCTATTGAAGCTGCTAAAAAAATTTTATTGCATATTAAAAAATTAATATAAACTAAAGTGTTGAGTCTTCTGAAAATGATTCATCAGTTATTTTTATTAATTTATTTGTATCGTTAAAATTTATTAATGAAGTTTGCATATTGATTTGATCTAGCATAAAATTTGCGCATGATTTTATAAGTACTTCAATATCATCCCAATGCTCATGTTCTACACCAGTACATATAGATTTGGCTCGCTGCATCACTGGTTGATACACTTTAGGTAAATGATCCATTACCCGATCTGCTGCTGCAGGTTTAGATCTTATGGTGTTTGTTTCCAAAGTACTCCAGATCCGCACATAAGTAAGTAGAACATTTCTAGTATCATGCTCAAGATCCGTAGCAAGCCTATTTAAATCATGAAGCATGGCTTTCATAAAATCATGGTATGGTACACGCGCCAATAGCAGTTCCGCTTCTACTCCATATAAAGTTTTACTCTTTAATAAAACTTGAGTAACAATTAGTGCAAGATCTGGCATTTCATAAGTTAACCATGGTTCAATAATACCATTTTCAAAAGAATTACGTAACCAATCACCATATTGAAAATCAAAGCGAGGTGGATACTGCCAAGGATTAATCATTGACTTCTCAACAATAGTCATTTCAATAGGTAGTTTTAAACTTTTCATGTAAACACCAGATATTTGAAGAAGAGCAGTAATTAACCTGGTTTTTTCTTTTAGAGTTGTTACACGAGTAGTAATAACGAATAAGTCAATGTCGCTATATTTCTGCAATCCACCCACAAGTGATGAACCGTAAAGATAAACGCCTAAAAGATCTGAGCCTAAAATCATTTTTAATAATTCTATGCTATCTTTAAGTTGTTGTTGCATTTCTTTGCTATAAATATATGTCATAAATTTTCGTTAATCTTCTATAATCTTGTATAAAGTTTTAATTAACTTGCTAAATTTTATTTTTCAATATTATTAATGCTTTTTGATCAGTTAACCATTCACCATGTTCCATTAAATATTCATGTTGAAATTCCACTAGCTTTTCGTTAATTTCTATAGGCAAATCTAAAGCTCCAGTGTAATGTAAGCCAATAAATTCTATATTTTTTGCCATTAATTCTTCTTGTATAGATTGCAAATTATCTATTTTGTCATCAATAAATATCACTTTTAGAGGAACCCAATTTGTTTGTTCTAGAAAAGTTTTTAATACTAAACCTTTATTAGGCTGAAGACAGAATAACATTCCTTGTTTATAAAGTGGATAATAACTACTGACTTTAGGCAAAGTGTTTAATTCAATCTGATCAAATTTGCAAAAACCATAATTAAACTTAACTCCCAAATTAGCAAGTTCATTAATTCTCCAATCAGCAACACTTTTAATCTTACCTAAAGTACCAGCAAAAAAATAAGTTAATGCTATGCTTGGGATATTATTTTGTTCCAAGTATTGCATAATATCTAACATATTGGGATCAACCAACTTAGCTTGGCGTTGTAACAATAATTGACTTATAAATAATTCTTTTTTGGTTTCATTTAACTTATATTTATTAGCTATATAATCAGTATATTTATGTGCCAAACCATTATATATATTTTCGCTGTGAAAGATCCGATCTACTCCTGTTAATAATACTCCATCAACATCCCACACAACTAAAGTGTTTTGATCTATAGTTTTAATAGTACTTTCTAGATCTTTAATTGTTGCTGGTGAATGTATAATAGAAATCATTTTAAATAATGTCCTGCTCATTAATCCAGTTAGCAACTTTTTGTGTAACTTCAATTAACGGTAAATTTGTTGTATCAATAATATTAACGTTTGCTACATCATTCCACTTTTCAAGATTATTTAATCGACTAAAATCCATAACAGTTGCACAATTTTTTTGAATTATACTAAGATCCCACTTTGGGTCTTGATGGTGCATGCGAAGCCATGCAGACCAATTAAGCATATTCTGATCTGCACCATAAGTATTACGCTTTTTAAGACGTTGCACTCTCTCAAAATCACTAACATCTAAAAGACAGAAATTAATTTTATTTATTTTTTTAGCAGAAGGACAAGACAAAATTTCACCTAAAACAATTTGACCAACCAAAGCTGCATCTTTGCAATTGTTTAGTAATTTTTGTAACCATTTCTTTGTAGATCTTTGACGCCATTTATGATCAGCCCCTTTTCGTACCCCTATATCGTCGAAGTCATATATTTTAATATCGCTACCTAATATTTTTTGCAGATCAGGGATAATCGCAGTTTTTCCACTACCACTTGCGCTACCTATAAAATATAGCTTAGTCATTTTTTATATCACCATACCATTAACCTGATGTTCCCAAAGTTCTTTAAATTTGCCATTTTCTAAATTTACAAGTTCAGTAAGGCTATTGCATCCAGAGGATCTAAATCGACTAACAACAAGATCTAGGGGCAACTATTTTATCACTACAGACAGCTTTTATTAAATTATCATTCAATTGCACATAAAATCTTTAAATTATGATTCTCTGATAAAGATCGTAATTGAGCATTAGCAACAGCATTTAATTTTTTAAGTCTTTCAGATTGCGATAAACCTTCTTTAATATATTCAGCATTAATTGATTCTAAATTTGCTAAAACAAGAAGCTGCAATATGTTTGCAAAATCACGAATATTACCATCTTTGTCAGAATTGCTAGCTAACCATTCCTTTGCAGTCATGCCAAATAGAGCTACATTTAAGACATCTGCTTCAGTGGCATAAGTTACACTTATTTGCTTATTAGTAAGCTTTGGAATAATATGATCTTTTATTGCGTCAGTATGAATCTTGTAATTAATTTTAGCTAAGGTTCTATGTAAATCCCAAGTAGATTGATTGCGTGCACTTTCTTCATCTTTAAGTTTTTGAAACTCCTTAATAAGATAAAGTTTAAATTCAGGGCTTAACCAAGTTCCAAATTCAAATGCTAGATCTTTATGGGCATAAGTACCACCATTATACCTACCAGCACGAGATTGCAGACCTATCGCATTGGTAGAATCAATCCATTTCTTTGGAGTTGGTCTGAAACTATTAAGCCCAGCCTGCATTTTAAAGGTGTCGAATTCGACACCTTTAAAATTTTTATTATGTAGTTGCTCCCAGATTCCCAAAAATTCTATTGTATTTCGGTTACGCATCCAACTATAAATTAAATCCTCGCCGCCAAATTTCTTAGCCATATCCGTCAAAGAAATATAGTCATCTATTTTATTGGATATAACGTTGATTTTTGTACCTAGAACTGTCAATTGAGATTTTTTATCTTTAATATTCACACTACACCATATAACTAAATAAATTTATAATGATACTAGCATGGTGTATTTAAAAAATAAATATCGAGAAAAATGCTAATTATTTTTGTTATTTCAACTATTAGTAAATTTAAAAGTAGTAAGAAAAAAGTTTCAGCAAAAGTTATGTTAAGTGTTAATAAGGCTATTGCATCCAGAGGATCTAAATCGACTAACAACAAGATCTAGGGGCAACTTTGGGGGCAACTATTTTTAACCACCCCAAACAACCCTTATAAAATAAGGCTTAAACAAACCAACTATATTCCGTCTCGGGGAGCCAATTATAGCATTAAAGCCGTCCAGCATAGTTCGAAAAGTCTAATAAATCCTAGAGTATTTCATAAATCTTTGTCCAACAAAGTCGGTTAAAGATTATTGAGATCCGACTAATTCTGGGGCAACATTGTGGATAACTGTGTGTGGTCAAGGAGTAGTTGCCTCCAAAATGGCATTAACAGACGTAATAATAAAAAACGCTAAGCCAAAAGAGAAAATATACCGTAAGAAGCAAGAAGTAAGCGAGACGAGTAGTGATAATGGAGTTTTTACTATACATAATGCCAAATATCTAGTGAGTATCAGATCAAGTTGCGCCTTTTACATATTGCAAATTATCTATTTTGTCATCAATAATCATCACTTTAAGTGGAACCAAATTTATTTGTTCTAGGAAAGTTTTTAATACTAAACCTTTATTAGCCTGAAGACAGAATAAAACCCCTTGTTTATAAAGAGGATAATAACTACCGACTTTTGGTAAAGTATTTAATTCAATCTGATCAATATAGTTTTTAACAGATCTGCGATATCTTCGATAGTTGCTGGTGAATGGATGTCAGAAATCATTTTTATTGATCCATTAAATATTTGTTCGTCTCAAAATTTTGCGATAGAAACTATAAACTCTTTTGCTGTATTACTAAACTTTCTTTGTTGCAATGCCAGAACTTCTTTCGTGCCACATGCAAGCATTAACCTATATTGACTTAACATATCATAAATATACCATAATATAGATATAATAGTAAAAGCATCTAAGAACTGTTCTTTAAATCCGAAAAAATTCATATAATGTTTAAAACAAGCTTGCTTGATCCTTACATATAGCTCATCTTTTTCTGTGAGTGCATAATGTTTTTTTATTTGTCTGAAACAATTAAGTAACGAAAAAAATGGATGAGAAATCGTTATTTCACCTAAATCAATAATCGTAATATTTTGTGATATATTGTCTATAAGTATATTATTGTCACTAAAATCAGGTTGAACAATAGTTTGTTTAATGGAATATGCAGATCCTTTTTTACATAAATTGGCAATCTTTGGGAGCAATTCATCCAATTTATTAATTTCTATTGCTGATAATCCATCTGCTGCTAATAAATCTTTTTGTTTAATCATATTCTTGTATAAATTAGGTAACTTATCCAACCGCCAGTCAGGGACACCAATATCAAGGAAAACATCTACTTGATCTGCAACAGCTAACTGAAGTGATATAAATTGATCAATAGCTTTACAAATTAATGCCTCATCAAATTTCTGTTTTAGAATTCCCCGTAATGACTGCCCAGCATCTTTCATTAAAAAGCAATTTAATGCAGTATTATGTGCAATAACCGTTGGAACAGGAGCATGGAATTGATCACGCAAAACTTGGATAATAATTGCTTCTAAAGCAATCAAAGGTGGAGTGTGTTTTAAATAAATATAACCATCAGACGTTTCAAATCTGCCTACATAAGACCAAAGTGTGGCTAATATTTTTTCTGGTTGATTACTTTTTAATGTATACCCAAGAGACGCAATAGATTTGCAACTCCATTGAATAATTTCTTTATTAAGATTATCATTTTCTAACATAGGTTCAGTTTTCATAATAGTTGTTTCATAAATTTTTTCAATTTAAAGTAATTTTACTCCTTTAAACGTAACCAACAATTATACCTAACACCCCGCATACCTTGAAAAGGTGTGCATTCAAATCCTAATTTTTTATAAAATTCGATTGAATCTTGGTCAGTTTGACATTTTACTTAATGTAGTAGCTTTATTCAATGCTGTTTTAAAATTTTTTATCTGCGCTACGCTTTTTAATTCTTTAAGTAGTAACCCTTGATCTTCTAATCTAATAGCATCTGCAAGATTATTGATCTGTAAATTTTTAACGCATTGAATAAATACATCATACTGTTTTGCTATAGCTAGACCTTGATTACTTTGGCCATACTTTGCGACATCTAAATACCTAGCGGTTTTTAACTTTTTAATTATTTCTGAATCTTCAATTATTTTTGGGGTAAATATTTTATTTAAGGGGGGTAAACATTTGTGCGGTAGTGTTACATCATATCCATTATTATCACGACGACTTTGAACATTTATATCTGTAACATCAACTGTAATTCCTTGTTTTTCTAGATGTTTAGCAATAAGAAATTTTAAATTTTCTTTGTCATTTTCTGGGTTTCTTTCTTTAAATGTAAGGCCTATATTATCTTGATAAAGGACACCAACCTCAGCGCTTGTTATCTGTATATTCTCAGATCGTTCGTCTAATGTAGCAGCTTTTGTGTTTGAGATGTTAGCATATTGAGTCGCTAGGTTTGCAGCCTTTTTGGCTAACAGTTGTATGTTTAACTTGATGCTTGCATTATTAAGTATACTAATAAAATTTTCATAGTTGTTTATGTCTATATTTAATTTATGCTGGATGCATGTTGTTTAACTGCTAACAAGTCGTTATGTATTTGTTGTATATTGTTATTAAACAATTGTTCTTGATCTCTAGACATAGTAAGAATGTCCACTAATCTTGTTAATATCACACCAAAAATTTTATTTCTACTTTTTGTTAATTGCATGATGTTTGTAAATGAATTATTATATTCAGTAACAACACCATTTGTTATACCACTTAAAGTAAGAGGCATATATGCTCCCAATAAAGAACTCTTGTTATGGTTTAAAAAATAGGTTTCATAAAAACTCTACTCAATAAAATAAATATAGCAGCTGTGGCCTTAATTTTTTTGTTTGCATAATTATCAGAAATTAATACATAGTGGTTATGCAAGTATTAAAACGAAAGTTAAATATGTACCATCAATATGTGCCATTCATTTTAGAAGACTACGTTAATAATCCTTTAGCATTAGCGAGAATTAATGCTGGGGTCTCTCAAAAAGAACTTGCTAAGCTGTTAAAAGTTTCTCAAGCCTATATTAGCAAACTTGAGAGCAGTAACAAGGTTTCAGCAAAAGTTATACTAAGTGTTAATCAGGCGATTGCATCAAATTTTTAGGTTAGCTTGTAGCTTATTAATTGCTTCTTGTAATTCAGAGTGTTTTTGTTTTTCTTTCATCACAATTTCTTTCGGGGCGTTGTGTAAATAATTAGGATTATTTAATTTATTATTTACTACTTCCAATTGTTTAGTTAATTTATTGATTTCTTTGTTTAACCTATTAGTTTCTGTATGCGGATCAATTAATCCAGTCATAGGGATCCAAATTTCAGTTTTATTTATTACTGCAACCATAGCACCAGACTTGGTTTGAAGATCATCAGTAATAGTTATGTTGTCAATTTTAGCAATAATTTTTATTAAAAAATGATTATCTAATAAATGCTGTTTTTCTACCGTGGTTAAGCTGGAGTGAACAAAAACTGTTGGTAATTTAACACTAGGGGCAATATTTATGCTGGCGCGAAGATTACGTATAATAGTTATAAATTGTTTGGCCCATTCAATAGATTGTTCTGCGTCACGATTTATAAATTTTTGATCAAATTCAGGATAATTTTGAGTAATTAATATATTGCCAAGCAAATTATTATGTTGATTAGAATTAGAATTTAAAATGTTTGTTTGCAAAGTTTGCCAAATTTCTTCAGTAATATACGGCATAAAAGGATGTAAAACTTTTAATAATTCACTGTATATAAATGTTAATGCTATTTTAGTAATATCTTTAGTTACATCAGATTTATGTGCATCAAATAATTGAGTTTTAGTAAATTCTAAATACCAGTCACAATATTCATTCCAAACGAATTCATAGATGCACTTACTAGCTAAGTCAAATCTATAATTAATAATATGCTGAATAACGGTTTGCTTAACAGTTTGCCATAACGATAGTGCCCACTGTTCAGCTAAATTATTAGCTATTAAGGTTGGTGTTAATTTTAGAAAATCAATTTTTTGATTTTCTAAATGTAATAATAAAAATCTAGCGGCATTCCATAATTTGTTGCAAAAATTTCGATATCCCTCTAAACGCAACAATTCAAATTTAATATGTCTGTTATGAGTAGCTATTGAACAAAAAGTAAATCTTAGGGCATCGGTACCAAAACAATTAATGCCATTCGGAAATTGTTGCTTAGTTTTTTGCTCTATAGAACTCTTTAAGTGCGGCTGCATTAAGCCGATAGTACGTTTTATGATTAAATCTGGCAAACTAATTCCATCAACTAAATCAATGGGATCGATAACATTGCCCTTAGTTTTAGACATTTTTTGTCCGTCCTGATCTTGGATAATGCCATGAATATAAACCGTATTAAATGGTATTTTGCCTGTGAATTTCAAAGAAAACATTACCATTCGGGCAACCCAAAAAAATATTATATCGAAACCAGTAACCAAAACACTAGTGGGGAAAAATTTTGCTAAATTTATAGTATCTGCCGGCCAACCAAGTGTTACAAATGGCCATAATGCCGCAGAAAACCACGTGTCTAATACATCAGATTCTTGCATTAATTTAATATTATCTGATAATCCATATTTTTGCCTAACCTCTTGCTCGTTGTCCGCAACATAAATATTATGATTTTCATCATACCACGCTGGAATTTGGTGCCCCCACCATAGTTGTCTACTGATACACCAATCTTGAATGTTATTTAGCCATTCTAGGTAGTTGTTAGCCCATTCTTCAGGGACAAATTTAATTTGCCCAGATTGTACCGCATGAATTGCTGGCTTTGCTAATTCTTCCATCTTAACAAACCATTGATCGGTTAAAAATGGCTCTACGATTGCATTGGTATTGGTTGACTTGGGAACATTAATTACACAATCTTCTGTTTTCAATAATAAATTTTGCTTTATTAAATCGTCTAAAACTTTACGTCTAGCTGCTAATTTAGTTAAACCTCGGTACTCTAATGGAGTATTTTCGTTTAAAGTTATACTTTTAGTAAAAATATTAATTAATGGTAAGTTATGTCTTAATGCAATAGCATAATCATGTGGATCATGAGCTGGAGTAATTTTTAAACAACCAGTACCAAAATCTTGATCAACATAATCGTCTGCAATAATAGGGATCTTTTTATTAACTATAGGCAATATTACGTGCTTACCCACTAACTGTTGGTACCTAGTATCTGATGGGTGAACACAAACAGCTACATCCCCTAATAAAGTTTCTGGTCTAGTCGTAGCAATAGTTAGATAATCTTTGCTATCTACCAACGGATATTTTATGTACCACAAATTACCCGGCACTTCTTCGGCAACAACTTCTAAATCTGATATTGCTGTTTGCAAGATCGGATCCCAATTAATTAATTTTTTACCTTTATAAATCAATCCATCAGTGTATAAAGATACAAATATTTTCCTAACTGCACTACAAAAATCAGGATCCAAAGTAAATTTAGCTATAGACCAGTCAATAGCTGTACCTAGTCTTTTCATTTGCTGATTAATTATGCCACCGGATTGCTCTTTCCATTGCCACACTTTAGCAACAAATTCTTCTCTGGAAAGAGAAGTACGCTTGATATTTTGTGCGGCTAATTGTCGCTCTACCACCATCTGCGTAGAAATACCAGCATGATCCATGCCAGCTTGCCATAATGTAGCAGCACCACGCATTTTATTGAAACGAATTAGCACATCCATAAGAGTGTGCTGAAAAGCATGCCCCATATGCAAATTGCCAGTTACATTTGGCGGCGGCAACATAATGCAAAAAGGATGCTGATTACTTAAATCCGATACTTCAGTTGCAAAACAATCATGTTGTTCCCAAAAATCTCGCCATTTGTTTTCAATTGATGTTGGATCGTAGGTTTTTTCCATAAGCTGCTCTAGTATACCGATTATCTTTTAAATTTATAATTTGTCAGGCCAGGGCGATATATTAGGAGAATTAACCATATGCACCAAAACAATAGCCCTTTATTAAATAATATGTACGATACTATAAATAAATTAGTAGCAAAAGAAAAGGGTATTTTGGCCATGGATGAAAGCAATGCTACTATAGGCAAACGCTTTACAACCATAAATTTGGAAAATACTAAACAGAATCGACAAAAGTATAGAAGCTTATTAGCAACAACTAGAGATTTACATAACTACATTAGTGGGGTTATTCTCTTTGAAGAAACGCTCTACCAAACCGTTGTCAGTAGCAATCAATTACCTGAGAATAATATAACTATTCCCCAATATTTTAATAACCAGAATATCTTAGTGGGTATAAAGTGGATCAGGGGTTGGCACCTATTTATCACAGTCCCAGCGGCCGTACCTTCTATTAATTTTTTATCTGGTGGACAAACAGAACCTGAGGCCACTGCTAATTTAAATGCCATCAATAAACTAGGAATAGCTCCATGGCAATTAAGTTTTTCTTTTGGCCGAGCTTTACAGGAAGGTTGTATTAAGGCTTTGGGTGGAAAAGATAGCAATATTCCAGCTGCCCAAAATGCTCTATTAGAAAGAGCTAAGTTAAATAGTTTAGCTAATTTAGGATTAGCTAAATTGTTGGGTTTTTTTAAAGATCTACCTAATATTATGTCGTACGCATAAAAGATCCACTTATATGTTATTTTAATTTTATTAATCTGTTGTTAGGATGCTGTTTGTGTTAGTTTGATAATTATTATTTAAATTTTTAACTAAATGCATGCGTGAAGCTACATCATTATATCCAAGCAATTTGGATTTATATAGTTCTAAAAAAATAATTAATACAAATTTTAGAGGTGACTTGCACTGTTTTTTTTCTATATTTTTAATCCGATCAAACTGAGGTTGTAATACTCTATACTTAATTATTATGACTGAGAAGCAAGAACGTAGAAAATCCACCACCTATAGTCAGCAGATCCCCAAAGATAAGGGTCATAAACAGGCTAATGTTGCAGATGCAAAACCACCGCCCTCAACCACTTCGGAACCAGATGCTCCATCTATACCTACCACTACATCAGAAACAATAAAGCATACCGACCTAAGAATAGAGCGAGTACATCCAGGGGGACTTTTTAATAGTAAAAAACTCATATTTAATCCTACTTTTGAGACTCTTACAAGGCAAGTCTCAGAACCTAGTAATACTCAAAAAACTAGCAGTGCAACCGATCCAACAAATTCTGCTGATGCTAATGCATCTATTCCCGTCACAGAAAAACCTCAACTTAAT
>DITK01000040.1 GCA_002422785.1 Francisellaceae bacterium UBA6186 | reverse complement strand
TAAAAATCAGCAAATGGATCAATTATTATTTCTTTAATTGGTTTTTCTTCAGCGATAGCTAAATTATGCGAACAAGATAACATCAAGAATAACAATATGTATTTCATGGAGATGGCTTAGAATGATTTGTAGAAACATTTTCAGTATTTTGCTGTTTTGGTTCTCTTTCAAGCTTTATTTGTGCTCCAAACATTGGACCCAAGCCTAAACCTGCTGACAAATTAGCAGTATCTTTTTTTTCTGCACTACTAGTATATCCAATACCACCCTGAACACCAACTCCAACCCCCGTATAAGGGGTTACAGTAACTTGCACACAACTACTATTAGAACAGACTTTTTTAGATTTAAATTCTCCCCTAACTTCTGGTCCAGAAATTTTTGCATTCAATCCCACTTCAAAACTATTTTGCTCTTTACTAAAATTAACATGACCGCCAACTTTTAATGTACCAGAAAAAGCATCTACATCTAACCTTACATCTCCAACAGGTAATTCTGCATGTCCTGTAGCTAAATTCAAACCAACGCTACCGCCAATCGATCTTTCTATATTAATTCCGTCTTTATTTACAGATGATCTTGCATAATTATCGCTGCAAACATAAGCCATCCCACCTGTTTCGATTCCCTCGGTCCTAGTTCTAAGAAAATACGCTGTATAGCAATGTTGATCATCTAATAATTTTGTTCCCACCGAACTGTCAATTTTAGCTGATGGTAATTCCCCTTTACGAAAGCTATCTTTGGCTTTATCCATAGCTGATTTAGAAAATTTCCCAGTACCAAGATCCCTATAATGATATCTACCACTCTTATCTTTACCTGTTCCGACAGTATGTTTTTTAACACTACTAGAAATTCTTATTGGATGCCAATCAGATGAATCAAATTTATCTGCTAATGCTCGATACTGAGTGAGAACCCAAGAAAACTTTTCTCTAGATTGTTCTTGTTGTCTATAATTATTCTCTAAAACAGCTTTAGTATAACTATTTTTATGTTCTCTTTTCATACGATCTAAAGATGATTCAGACTCTAACAAATCATAAGCATCAGCACTACCATGAAAACGTAAAAATAAATCTCTATAAAATCCATCATAATCAAAGTGACCCAAAGATCCAATTGATTCTGGATTATATGTTGGCGGATATGGTAATTCTGCTGCGTAGGCTGCTGGTATAAAAAAGTCTAATGCTTTTTCTGCTAAGCTTTGTTGTCTTTGTTCTGCTGCTTGGCTGTTTATTACACCATATTTTGCCATTACTCTTTGTTCTTCACGTGATTGTTGGTCTCTCGACAAAATTTGATCTTCTACACTTTGTTCTTTTGATGGACCTGTTACTTCTGTTTTATTTCTTACTCTAGGTGTGGAAGAAGATACTAATTTATCCTGCTCTTCTAAAGCTATTGATGTTACCTTTCCTTCACTTTCTTCACTTGTTGCATCTTGTGCACTTTTTGTGGATTTTACATCTTGATCTCGCAACATCCCAGGCAATCTAGCAGAAATAAGTCCTTCTAAAGCCCCAACTAATACTCCATTTGGATTATGGGATGCAATGCTACCTGCCACACTGGTCAGCACATGAGATAGAGTATGGGCAGCTGTATTCATAGAACCACTAGCAAATGCAGCATCTATTTTGTCTGTTATAGGACCTGTAGCTGTTGCAATTGCAGCTATCTTTACTGCATCCTCTAATGCTTCATCAAAATCTTTATGGTAAACAGCAGAACGTAAACTAGCATCTAACCCAGCTTTTAGCACTTGATTAATAACTCTTTGCCCCATGTTGATTTTCTGAATTGCATTTAAGGGTTTACTAGCAACTGCTATATTGGATGGCTTAGATACTTTAGTTGGTAAATTCAATTTTCCAGAAATATGTTGCATAGCCCCAGCACTCGCCATTTGCACAGCTAGGTCTTTTAAGGTGCTAGTGCTAGCTAAATCTTTAATTACTTTCCCTACATCAAAATTATTGGCTGCCATACTGGTCGTGGCTTTAACCATCAACGCTTGAAATCCAGCAGTCACAGCAGTATGCAATGTGGCTGTAGCCCCCACAGATAAACTAATAGAAGATGCTTTTATCGCACTAGCTGCCCAGGCGCTCGCTGTACCTTGCGTTGCAATAGCGGTGGCTAATGCTATTAACGCTATTAATCCTGGACCAGGGCCTTCGTGGGATTCATGATGATATTGGTACTGTTCGTATAAAGTTATGTAGGTTAAATCGTCAGGCTTTTCTTTGATTTGATCTAAAAAGGTTAAAATTTTACCACTAACAACTTCTATTCTGGCAGATTTCGCTTTAATTGATATAGAACCACTAAACTGTGGAGCAATATATTGCTGGGAACTGCTAGAAGTTTCGCTAGATCTACTCCACATAATATCACTACTACTAGAGGATTCATAAACATAAGAAGATTTTTTGCCATGAAATATAGCTACCTCGCCACCGGCGGAGAAGTCATTATGCAAGGCAGTGCTTACTGGTTGGTGTAACTCTAACTCTTGCTTACTATCTACTGTAAGCTGCCCTCTAATTGCAAAGTTGGTACCAATAGTTGCAGCACTACCAGAGGAGCTACTAAAAGATGTGGTTTTACTACCAAACATCCCACTTTCTTTACCTTGCAAATTTGCCTCACACGAATGGCTGCTAGTTATCGGCATAAATTTAGTGTCGTTCCCGCTACAAATGTCGGCATTTTCAGCTTGAATTCTTGGGGCAAAATGAACACCATTGACACCCGCATCAGATGTAAAGTCACCAGTAGTTTTGTGGCTGGAAGGCACTTGTTCTAACCAAATATCTTTTATAGTACCATTACATTCGTCATCATAAAAATGCTGTACTCTTTGTCTCACTAAATCAATTGGAATATCTAAGATATTAGCAATTGCCATAATATGCGTGCCACCTATCCCTGACTCTGTTTCGGCAGATTCAAATATTACATCTTTTTGAGCTATAATTTGCAAAATGTTTTTAGCACAAACCCTAGCGCGCTTTAAAACGTCTGTAAAGTTTTCGCTATTACCTATCCGCTCTTTATGTGATCTAATTTCAACACTATCTAATAGAGATGCAATAAATATATCCTGAGCTTCTATGCTTTCGGTTATACTAACATTGCCATCAGCTATAGCCTTCAGTACGCCGCCTATTTTGCTAGCACCTGCTAGCACTAATTGCTTTTTAGCATTAATAAATAAATTACCAGTAAATTCTAATTCGCCATATTGTTTAAAACTATCTTCTGTTACCTTGATTGAACCATCAACACCCTCAATCTTAGCTTTTTCAGCAACCGTTAGCTGTTGTTTGCTAGTTAAATCTAGATGTCCAGCCTTTAATAACCCTTGCTGCAATACTAACTGCCCGCTATCAATTACTAAACTTTTTTTAGCTAATATTAACGCCCTCTGACTATAATTGCCATTGACAATTAAGTACCCAGGTTCATTAATTATTACATCGCCACCTGCTTGTAATCTAGCGTTATTATATAGTATCCCCTCTTTGGTTAAAAATTCTAACTGTAAATCACCTGGGGTGTTAATGTCATGATTTATTCTACTACCATTAGACAATGTTAAACTTAATTCACCATTTGCCTTTAGGTTAAAGGTCTTATACACAAAATCATTCTCTACAATAACTAATAATTTTTGACTAGCTTGTATGTTACCATCTAAATACATGTCTATAGCTTTTAAATATAAATCATGTTCTGCACTAATAACAGCATCCACACCATGAAATAATTCTTGAGCAATAATTTGTAATTTGTCCTGGCTTAATATTTTTCCTAGATTAATAAACCCAGCACTAGATAATAATTTAGATGCATCTGAACAAGATATTTCCCCATTTTTCAATAAATGCAAATAGTTCTTAGCTTCTATATTTAAACTGCCAGTGGTTATTGTGCCATCTATTTCAATTACATCAGCTTCTAAGTTAATCTCTTTGGCGGTGGTTTTGCCGTAAATATCCATAATCTCGGCTGCGGCTGTTAAATGTTGCGTATCTTGCAATCCATGTAATAACAGTAGTTTGGCAGAATTTAAATAAACATCATGAGCCGATAACTTGCCTTTGTTAGATATCAACAACTCAGCAATCGCAGTTAAACCTTTAACGGCAGTAATTTTACCAGTAGATATATTCTCTAGCACTTCGGTACTGGTAATTTCAATATTTTGTAGACTAGATATTTCTCCTGCATTAAATATCAATTTTGCGCCAATTAAGTCTAAAGTATTATTCGCTGATATAACTCCAGTTTCATAATTGTGTAACATGTTTGCTATAAAAAACTTTAAATTATTGGATACAACACTACCGTGATTATGTAAACTATTAACTAGCAGTTCTACGGCTTGATTAGATGTTATTTTACCAGTTTGATAGTTAGTAACAACACCATCAGATGTTATTTTTAATTGTCGCAGAGCCTCTATGGTGCCAAAATTATCTAATTGATGAGCTGATAATTTGAGCTCTTTAGCACGAATCATGCCAGTTGCATCGTTTTGTAAAACCTCACTGACCTTAATTAATCCTTGATATTCACTGGAAATTAATCCTGAGTTTTTAACAACACCACCAACCTCAATAATTAAATTTTCTAAAGAACTAATATTAGCTGATGCTAAATTTTCTAAATAACGTAATATCTTTATTTTTAATTCACTTTCAGCTTTAATAATACCTTCGTTTTGTAATTCCCCCGCCTCTAAAATTACTTGGCTTGAGGATATAACCCCTGACAATCCATTGTGTACTTGCCCTTGGCTATTAACCAAAAGCTTTTCTTTAGCATGTAATAATCCTTGATTGGATAATTCTTGCTCTACTATTAATTTCAATTGTTCCAAAGATTTAGTCTCACTGGTTTCTAAGCTGCTAAAATACTTGCTTATGATTTCACAACATGTATTAGCTATGATTTTACCAGAAGTATCTACTTTATCGGCTATAACTGAGATATCGTTTGCAATTAATGTGCCATTGACCCCGACTTCCAAACAGGAAGTATGGATACTTAGTTCTTTGCCAGCCTGAATTAAACAATCATTAATAACTTTTTCTAAAGCAACCAACCCTAACCTTCCGTCACTTATAATTTTCCCGTGTTCTTGATTATGGACTGTACGTAAAAGACTAACAAGATTTTCTTGTGCATATATTTTACCATCATTTAACAATTGAGAAAAAACACACTCTAAATATTTAGTTTTAACTTCCCCAGTACTTGTGTTATACCAACGACTATCAGTATTTGACAATACTACTTGTACTTTACTATCACCTGACATGTAACCAGAATTACTAAATTCATGGCCACCAACAGACATTTTATTAGCTCGGATTTTACCTGACTGTTCATTAATAACGACACCCTTAGAATTAGTTAAAGTTACGGTATTTAATGCCTCTATAGAACCTTGATTTATGAAAGTAGTATTTGTTTGTGCCACCCTAGTTGGCGAAAGCCCATCACTCCTCATTAAAGTAGCATCGGTATTACTGCCGATGATACCGTTTGGCATGTTTATTAAAGTCTTGCGACATAGCATAAATAATTCTTTTTGACTAAATATAACTCCTAAATTAAACAATTTACCTGCTTTTGCGGAAACCTCATCTAAAGATAAAATCGTGTTATAGTTGCAGGTAATGTTAGAATTTATTATTAGTTTTTTAGTACTACAAATTAAACCGTAATTCATTACTCTAACGATGGAGTCAAAAGACATGCGATCTTTACCAGAAATAACTCCATAATTATTTATTCTACCAGATTTTGCGCCTTCACAAATAAATTGAGTACCGATATTTAATGTGCCAAAATTATCCAACTGTTCTGTAAACGACAGTAAGCAACTGTTAGTGACGTTAATTTTGTATTGTAAATTTAAATTTTTACCAATAAGCTTTAATCTTCCACAATCAAAGCTGCTATTGTTCATAATTGTTGAGATGGTTTTAACAACTAGGGCAGCCTCAGGATCACAAGCATCTATTATTACCGAGGCATCCGGCAATATATAAAGCTCTGCCACACAGTCAGGAATTAATTGCTTTATTGTAAGTTGTTCTTTATCTGATTGAAACTGATGCTCTATTACACATTCTTGATCAGAAATTTTATAATGGATCCTGATCTTGTTATTTTCAATTATTTTTACAGATATTATAAAATGTTCTTTGATAGATGTTTGTGGTTCTGCGTTGGGAATAAGTTTTTTTGGTGATTTTATAAGCATAAACTACTTCCTTGAAAACATTAAATTTCATTAAATTTTAAATTAACGGTTTTACTAATTATTTAATATACCTTGATCAATACTATGGCTTAGGTTTAGGTGCTGGCATTTTATCTGTTTGTAATCTCAGTTCAGAACTTTGTTTTAATCTAACTTGTAATAATTTATTTAAAGCTGCAGCATCTCCTACAGCTGGTCGTACAGCAACCACATTACTACTACAATATAAATCAGCCCAATTACTAGAGCGACATTCTGGCTGTCCATCCCTAGACCACGCTGCATCAACACCTAAAGTTGCTTTTCCTACACCACGAGGTCGATTATGCAATGGTTGATACCACTCATATACATTACTTCTTGGAAGCAAAGTAGTAGCAGTAAAATCTGGACAAGGATTAAATGACTGATCTAAGCGCATATATTCATTAATAACATGAGCTGGTAACTTCAATTGCTCACCACCTACCTGCGTACACCAATGTTTGGTTATATCTTGAGCAGCACAATGACCGATAGTGGCATGTATTTGTAAAGCATCAATTAAATTTTGCCACGACACTTGATTTCCATACTCTGCAATCCACGAACCATTATTCAAACCAGCAAGTTGCGCCCTAATTTGTTCATCAGTCAAGTAATTACGGATCATAGTCCACATATGATAATCTAATGCCCAAACAGCATATTGAAAAGCCGTAATATTTTTAAACTCTCTACCGGCAGGATCTATTAAATCTCCAGCTGTAACTGCTAATTTTCTAGTATTTTGTAATATTAGTTTAACCTTTTGTTCTTCCCCACACGCCACTAAATTTAAAAATCTTGACAGTTCTTGACTATATAACAATGAAATTTCTTGTTTATCTTTTTGTTGCTCCTGTTTTAAACTTGTAACAGAGCGTTTTAAATCTGCTTGTATAGTTAAAGCACGCTGCTCTATAACTGATTGTTGGGCCGCTGCATCAGCTTGCATCTTGGCGCTGGTTGTATCCTTAAAATCTATAATCGTTTTTACTGCATTTTTTAATGCTTCTTTAAGTACGTTAATTTCATCTTGTTGATTTGCTAATTGGATCCTTTGTTTGTCATTTTGTGCTAGCAAAGGTGAAATTATTGATTCTAATTTTTCTAACTTGTCATCATGTTTCGATAAAGCTGAATCTATTTCATCTGAACTAAAATTAGTTCCACAAGAAGAACCTAAAGAGCCTTGGGAAAAACTACGAATTAAACCTCTTAAAACATTATCTTCTTTTTTGGTTGAGCTACCGTTGAATAAACTTGAATTACTATTTTTTTTCATAATCGCAATACTCCTTATTATAAAAAATATATTCCCTTAAAAAAATATGATTTAGTTTATATCATTCAATAACTTTTCGGTCAATCACTATTTTTGTGATGTATTGGCAACTAACAACAATATATTATTGACAACAGCTACAATATGTGAGTTTACAATAGACAGTCTACATTAAGAATATTTATAGTGGTGTAGTGCTACGCTAACAATTTCTGAAATAAATTTTGATAATTTAAAGTAGTAGCATAAGCCACTTCGTCTATTGGGATATTTTTTACCTCAGCAACTTTTCTAGCTACATATGCCACATAACTTGGTTGATTAATTTTACCCCTAAAAGGCACTGGGGCTAAATACGGGCTATCAGTTTCTATTAAAATCCTATCTAATGGTACTTTTTTTACTACTTCCAATATTTTTTCTACTTTACTATTAAAAGTTATTATTCCAGAAAAAGATATGTAAAAACCAACATCTAAAGCTTGTTTAGCCATATCCCAATTTTCTGTAAAACAATGCATTACCCCAGAGGCTATATGTGCCTGTTCATTAATTAAAACATTAATAGTGTCTTTTTGAGCCATTCTAGTATGCACAATTAATGGTTTTTTTAAAATTTTAGCAACATGAATTTGTTGAATGAATGCCGCTTGTTGCAATTTTTTATTGTTAGCAATCTCTGACTCATCCATACTATCAATATGATAATAATCTAAACCTGTTTCACCGATTGCAACTACGGATTGATTAGCTGCCGATTGCAGTAAATCATCTATAAAATTATATCCGACCATACTTGCTGCATGTTCTGGATGTAATCCAGCTGAAATTTTTACTATAGGAAATTCTTTAGCAATCTTAGTTAAAATTTGGTGTTGTGTTAAATCAGTAGCAACCGATAATAAATTATGAACCTTATTGTCTAGTGCATTTTGGATAACATCGGCCAAACTAAGGCCCAACTTAGCTAAATCCAACAAATTTAAATGACAATGAGAATCAACAAACATCGAAATTTAAATAATCTATATTACATTGTATTAGTTGTTTCATTGTTTTTCCCGAAAGCCATTAAATAATTTTGAATTTTTTTAGATAAATCATCAGCACAAGGACCAATAAATTGTACCCCAATGCCCGGTGTTCTATTATTACTGGTACTTGGTGTAATCCAAATCACTTTGCCATCTACAGAATACTTAGTAGGATCATCCATCAAAGAAATCATTAAAGATAAAACATCCCCCATATTAAAAGCTTTTTTAGTTGGAATAAACAACCCTCCGTGAGCCACGAATGGCATATAAGCAGTGTGTAGGATCATCAAATCTTTAATAGACAAAGATATTACTTTAGGGGCAGTCGGCGAAGAAGTCTGATTGGATGGAACATCACCTGTACCCTCGGCTGCATTCTGCTTAGAATTTTGCTCTTCTGACATAGACATTTTCTCCAGTAAATTTAGTTAAAATAAAATTATATAAAAATAATTGCCAATTAACCTGATAGCCTAAATTAATTAGTTTATTTATATAGTTTAAACTATCTAACAGCTGCCACGGTAATTCTGGTGATGTTTTGCCTTTAATTTCCAAGAAAAGACTGTTTGTTGAAGTTTTTATTATATTGGTCATGATAAACCATAAACAATTAATTAATTGCTGTTTAGGTAATAATTGCCATTTTTCTATTATATTACTAATATTACCAGTATCTTGCACCCAAATGTTATATAAATCTTGCAATATCTCTGATTGTTTATATTCTTGATTATTGTTTATTTGAGCATTGAAAACATTAAACTGCAAGACCCTACTTAGTATAGTGGCGGGTAATGAATTGTGATTATCAGCAATCAATAAAAATAATATTTGTGTAGTTAATGATGGCTCTTCTAAGGTTTTCAACAATGCATTAGCTGCTTGATTATTAATATTATGAAAATTATTTATTAATACAACTTTTCTATTAGCTAAATATCCCGAAGTATTAACAAAATTATTAGCTTCCCTAATAATATCTATTTTTATTTCCTGATCAACTCCTAAATCAATCAAAAAACAATCTGGATGACCGTTAGCTGAAAAAATTTTGCAGGCAGAGCAATCGCAAACTATATTTAAATCATGATTATTGATTTTTATATTTTTTAAACTAACATTACACAACAAAAATTTAGCAAATGTTTTAGCAATAACATACCCGATGTCTAAATCACCAATTAATAAAATTGCATGAGACAACACATCTTTAACTGCTAAATTTATCAATTGTTTTAAATTATAATCAATTGTTTTTTTGTTCATATATTATTTAATGGTTTTTAATAATATATTGTTTATTTGTTTCTGTACGTTAATCAAATCCTGATTGGCATCTATAATATAATATTTTTGTGGATAGGCCGCAGCTCTATGTAAATAAACTGCTCTAACTCTTTCAAAAAAATCTGCTTTTTCTTGTTCTATCCTATCTATATTACTACGTGCTTTAATTCTGTCTAATGCAATCCTTACATCTACATCAAATAATAATACTAAATCTGGAGATAAACCGCACTGTACGAAATTTTCTAAAAATGAAATATATTCTTGTTTAATATAACGACCACCGCCTTGATAGGCAAAGCTGGCATCAGTAAATCTTTCACAAACAATATATTTCCCAGAATCTAATGCTGGAATAATCAAATTGTGTAAATGCTGAGAACGAGCAGCAAACATTAATAATAATTCAGTTTGGCAAGTGATAGGCTCTCCTAAAGATTGATCTAAAAAAATAGCACGTATTTTTTCAGCAATCAAAGTTCCGCCCGGTTCCCTCGTGTGTAATGCTTGTATACCTATATTATTAAGATACTCTATAACAAATGCAGCGTTGGTACTTTTACCAGAGCCTTCTATACCTTCAATGGTAATAAACATACAATTGTTTACTTGTTAATATAATAATTATTATGACTATTATCTTTGGCATTTTTAATTGCCATAATTGCTTTGTTATGATCTAATAATGAATTAGAAAACACATGCCCACCAGATCCATTTGCTACAAAATATAGATATTCTTCATTGGTTGGATTTAATGCTGCAACTATAGCCGCAACACTAGGAGTTGCAATAGGAGATGGTGGTAAGCCCCTATTAAGATAGGTATTATATTTAGATGCGTCTCTAAGATCACTTCTAACTAAAGGTCTATCAAAAATTTTCAATCCATATATAACTGTAGGATCAGCTTGTAATGGTATCCCGATTTTTAATCTTTTATGGTAAACACCAGATACCCTTTTCATTTCATCGATTAATGACGTTTCTTTTTCTATTATTGACCCCATAATCAATGCTTCGTAAGCAGATTTTAGCACGCCTTTTGGACTATTCTCCCACAAATAAATCAATTTGTTTTGCATAGCATCGTAAGCTTGTTGTAAAATAACTATATCTTTAGTATTTTTAGCAAACAAGTAAGTATCTGGCATAAACAAACCTTCACACTCCAAAATATTTGGATCCATAGTTCTATTTATCGCATGCAAGATATCTTTACAATTAAATTGAGTTAACGTGTTATTAATTGCTTTGTTACTTTGCAAATCACGCAATACTTGTTCAAATCTTACACCTTCTATAATAGAAAATTTATGTAACTCTATTTTACCATCAACTAATTTTTGCATTAATTGTATCGGGGTAGTCTTATTAGTAATCAAATATTCTCCAGCTTTTATTTTTCTATCATCTCCAGAAATCTTAGAAATAAAATACAAAGTATAATGAGAACCACTTGATAGCACGTTATCATCATTTAATCGATTTAATACTGATTTAAAACTTTCTTTAGGATAAACATCCAATAAATATCCTGTCTTAGTAAGTTTATTATGATTAATAACTTCTTGAATATTAAGTGGTGTATGATATAAATTATTATATTGATAATAACCAAAAAAAATAATTATTAATAATATTAACCACAATAAATAATGTTTAAATAGTAATCTAATTATCATTTTTTCCATAAATCCTTATTATTTATAATTTCCCTCAATTAAATAACCCCAAACACCCAATGATGTTTTTAAACTTTGTTAAATATCAATGTTCCGTTGGTGCCACCAAATCCAAAAGAATTGGACATGCTAAATCGTAAATCACTTACTTCTCTTGCATAATTTGGTACATAATCTAATAAACATTCTTTAGAAGGGTTATGCAAGTTTATAGTTGGTGGAACTATTTGATCCCGTAGTGCTAATATAGAAAAAATAGCTTCTACTGCCCCAGTTGCACCCAGCAAATGTCCCGTCATCGACTTGGTAGAACTTACAAGTATCTTTTTAGCATGGTCTCCAAACAGATTTTGAATCGCAATACTTTCTTCTATATCCCCAATAGGAGTTGAAGTTGCATGCGCATTAATATACCCAATATCTTTAGTTGTTAATTTTGCATCATTTAAGGCTAATTGCATAGATAATTTAGCACCTTCAGCACCATTAGGTGGCTTAGTAATATGATAAGCATCGGCACTCATACCAAAACCACTTAATTCTGCATAAATATTAGCCCCACGTTGTTTAGCATGCTGATACTCTTCTAAAACTAACATACCTGCGCCATCACCTAATACAAAACCATCCCTTGATTCATCCCAAGGCCTAGATGCTGTAGTTGGATCTTCATTTTTAGTTGATAAAGCTTTCATTGCATTAAACCCAGCCATACATAAAGGTGTGGAAGCGCGCTCGGCCCCTCCTGCCAACATAATTTCCGCATCACCATACTTAATAAGTTTAGCCGACAACCCTATAGTGTGGGTACCAGAAGCACAGGCAGTTGCAATAGCAAGATTAGGGCCTTTTAAACCATACATAATAGATAAATGCCCAGAAATCATATTAATAAGTGAAGCTGGTATAAAAAATGGGCTTATCCTTCTAGGTCCTTCTGTTTCTAAAATAGAATTATTGGATTCTATCGAACCTATGCCGCCAATTCCCGATCCAACCATAATACCAAATCGTTCTAAATTAATATTAATAAAATTATTATCTAAAAATCCTGCATCTCTAATAGCCTGTACCCCAGCTGCAATACCATACTGAATAAATGGATCACATTTTTTTGAGTCTTTTAGGGACATGTAATTTTCTGGCTTAAAGTCTTTAATTAATCCAGCAAATTTAGTGAGATGTTTACTACTATCAAAAGAATCTATTAATCTAATCCCACTTTTACTTTGCAAAATATTTGTCCAAGCAGTGGTAATATTGTTACCAACCGGACAAATAATACCTAAACCAGTTACCACCACCCTTCTCATGGAAATTATGCCTCTACTTTAGAGGTCACGTACTCTATAGCATCTTTTACTGTTTGAATTTTTTGTGCTTCTTCATCAGGAATATCTATGCCAAACTGATGTTCTAATTCCATAACCAATTCTACATTATCTAAAGAATCAGCCCCTAAATCTTCAACAAAAGATGCTTGAGGCACAACTTTTATTTCATCAACCCCTAATTTTTCAGCAATAATTTGCTTAACTTTTTTAATTTTATCTTCTACAGTATTCATAATTTTAAAGCCTCCAGTTTTATATTTAAAAATTATATCCCTTAAAAAATTTCAATTCATTAACATCCCGCCATTTACATGAATAGTATTGCCCGTTATATAGCTAGAATTATCATTAATCAAAAACATCACCGCATTAGCTATATCATCAACATAACCTAATCTACCAACAGGAATTTTTGATAATAACTGATTTTTTATATTTTCAGATAAAGATTTAGTCATATCGGTATCAATAAAACCAGGAGCCACTACATTAACCGTCACCCCCCTGCTGGCTACTTCTTGGGCTAAAGATTTACTAAAACCAACTATTCCTGCTTTTGTTGCGGCATAATTAACTTGCCCAGCGTTACCTGAAAAAGCAACTATAGAGCTTATGTTTACAATCCTACCCCAACGAGACTTAAACATGGATTTAATACAAGCTTTAGTCAAGCGGAACATACCAGAAAGATTAGTTTCTACGACACTAGACCACTCTTCATTAGTCATTCTCAAAAATAAATTGTCTCTAGTAATTCCTGCATTATTTATTAAAATAAGAGGAGCATTAGCTACTTGATTGATTTGATTCATTGCTGTTTCTATCGACACTGGATCGGTAGTATCTAATATCACACCAAAGCTTTTGTTATTGCCAAAAGTTTGTAAATGTGCAGTTATCGCATCGACGCTAATTTTAGTTGTAGCTGTTCCTACAACTGTGATACCAGCAATCGCTAAATTGGTAGCTATGGCTTTACCTATCCCTCTGCTGGCACCTGTTACTAATGCTACTTTATTATTTTCTTGATTTGATGTATTCATACTTTAGCATGATTCCTAAGCTGAAAAGCTACTTGTTCCCTAATTAAAAATGGTACATTTTTTTTAGCAGCTAAAAGAGCAGCTGTTATTGCACAACAAAATGCCGAAGCATCAGCACCACCATGGCTTTTAATCACAACTCCATTAAGCCCCAATAAACTTGCTCCATTATATTTACCTGGATTAGCCTTATTAAATATTTTTTTTAAAATTGGTTTCGCTAAAAATGCTATAAATTTTGTATATAAGTTTTCAGAAAACCCTTGCTTAATATAATATGAAACTAATTTAGATACCCCTTCGCTTACTTTTAATGTAACATTACCGACAAAACCATCACAAACAACCAAATCTACCGTACCTTTGTAAATATCGTCTCCTTCAATAAACCCAAAATAATTTAGTTCTTCAGCCGCAGATATCAATTTACTGGCTAATTTAATTACTTCTGTTCCTTTTATTGCTTCTGAACCAATATTTAATAAGCCGATAGTAGGACGATTTTTATTTTCTAAAGCACTTACTAATACCGACCCCATAACGGCAAATTGAAATAATTGTTCTGCCGAACAATCTATATTTGCACCTAAATCTAACACACTAACTGAACGATCTTTGGATGGCATAGGGTACAAAAGAGCTGGCCTATCGATTCCCGGCAAAGTTCTAAGTGTATACTTGGCAATAACCATTAAAGCACCGGTATTACCAGCACTAACACAAGCCTGGGCTTGATTATTTTTAACCAGATTCAATGCAACCCGCATAGAAGAATCTGGTTTGCGCCGCAAAGCAGCTGTCGGTAAATCATCCATCAAAACTATTTGGCTGCTATGCACAACAGTCATCCTGTCTTTAACCTTAGATTGGTTGATTCCAGCCTGATTAGCCGCCAATGCTTGTTTTATTAATGATTCATCACCCACTAGGATTAAAAACAATTCTGGATCTAAAGATAGTGCCATTAACGCCGCAGGTACAGTAGTTTGCAAACCAAAATCACCACTCATCATATCAATAGCGATATGAGTTTTATGGTTACTCGTCATCTTGATCTTTTTCTTTTATTTTTTTAATAATAACTTGTTGACCTTTGTAATAACCACCAGGAGTAACATGGTGACGCAAATGCAACTCTCCAGTTTCTTGGTCTATAGATACCGTAGATGCTGATAATTTATCATGATTACGACGCATGCCACGGGTCGATCTAGTTCGACGACTCTTTTGTACAGCCATTTAATTTAATTCTCCATTAATTAGCTTAGAATAAACTCAACGCTATAATAACTTTCTGCAGAATATCTGTCAAAAAAATATCATATTTTTTAAAATCAGCTTAAATTTAGAACTCAATCTGTCGGCTAAACTAGGCTGCAAGGTAAAATCACGAATTTCACTAGCCTTAATTATGTTAGTTGCTACGTATTGCAAATCGCCAAAACCATCAACCAAGCCTAATTCCAGTGCTGCTTGACCAACCCAAAATTTACCAGAAAAAATTTCATCTTTATTTGCATTTTTAATAATTTGTGGCCTTTTATCTACTACATTTTTGATAAATATTTGATGAGTTAGATCTAATTGTTGATTTATAAAAACATCCTGTTCATGATTTTTAGGGGAAAAAGGATCTAACATTGCTTTGTTTTTTCCAGCGGCATAGACACGACGCTCAACTCCCAACTTATGCAAAGCATCAACAAAACCAAAACTACTAATAATAACCCCGATAGAGCCAACCAAGCTAGTTTCATCAGAATAAATTTGATCAGTAGCACTAGCTATTAAATATGCAGCCGAGGTACCTAAATCTTCAATTGCTGCATAAATTTTTATATTCGGATGCTCCGATCTTAATCTAATTATATTATTATAAACTTGCCTAGCTTGTACCGGGCTTCCCCCAGGGCTATTGATTTTTAAAATAACTCCTTTAGTTTGTTTATGATTAAAAGCATTTTTTAAACCCTTGTTAATTTCTTCAGCATTAGCAGGCTGGTCTTTGTTGATTTCACCCTCAATTCTAACCATTGCTGTATGCTCACCATTAGAATCTTTAGTAATTTTTTCATCCCTCAACAAAACTAACATGGTCATTCCAATAAGATAACCAAAACCAAGAGTTTTAAAAAAAATCCCCCATCTTCTTTTAGACTTTTGTTCTTTAATATTTTTAAATAATAATTCCTCTATAATTTTACGTTCCCAAAAATTAGAATCGCTAGTGCTTTGATAGTTAGGTTGATCGGTATCTTTCACAAAATTGCTCCAAATTTTAATAAGAAGTTAGTTAGTTCATTGTCAAATTCAGCATTAGCTATAATAACCTCACCAGTTTCTGGGCATATAAATTCCAGCTTTTGTGCATGTAAAAACATTCTATTTAATCCACACCTATGTATATTAGAATTATATTCCCTATTACCGTATTTATCATCATTGGCTATAGGAAATCCAATACTTGCTAAATGAACTCTAATTTGATGGGTTTTACCTGTCAAAGGTTTTGCAGTTATTAAACTAGAATTTAAATTTTTAGATTGCATAAAAGTAAAACATTTTTCTGGCAAAAAAATAGTTTTAGCATAACTACCTTCACTAGATGATTTTACAAAATGTTCTTTGGAACTTTTAATGATTTTTTTAAGCGGTAATTCTACGTTTTGTTTTTTATCAAAAGTACCTTGAACTAATACCGAATAAATTTTAGTAATTTTTCTGTCTCTTAATAACAAATGTAATTTTTTTAAATAAGATCGTTTTTTCGCTATCATAAGGCAACCAGAAGTATCTTTATCTAATCTATGTACTAATTCTAAAAAATGCTCTTCCGGTCGCAAATTACGTAAAACCTCTATTAATCCTATGTTAACTTTACTACCTCCGTGCACTGCAAGCTTTGCTGGTTTATTAATAATTAATAAATATTTATTTTCAAATACAATTGATTTCTTAATTTTGTCTTGCCATGATTTAACTAAATTACTTGATATGTTGTTTTTTAACTTGATATTTTGATTTAATTGTTCTGGATTATATTTAATCGGTGGTATACGCACGTTATCATTAATATTTAAATGATAACCAGGCTTAATTCTACCGCTATTCACTCTTACTTGACCTGTTCTAATTAGGCTATAAATTAGAGATCTGGCGATTTGCTTATTAAATAAAATATATAAAAAATTATCTATGCGCTGATTTTGATTATCTTCAGTAATATGCAAGTGTTGTGCTGCAAATTTAGATAAATCATAATTACTTTTCAAGTTGGGAAAACCTTAATAAAATATTTATTGTAATAGTGCTGATTACAATAATAACTAATTTAATATTTATATACCATTTATTAATTATAAATATTAAATTAATAATGTTAGCTTGGTACTGGGGCCTGGTTATGTAGAAAATAATTTGCTAACATCAGTCTCTTGTACTGATAATTAAAAAATTTTAGGTATACTAAGATAATATAAGAGCTATAAATTTTATAATCCTATTCGTGGGCTTATAAATAATTTTGGTGTTTTTGCAGTTGAAATATTTAAGTTATTTGATTAAACAGTGTAGCATCACTAATATATGTGTTACTTTTTTGCATTAAAGCAAAAAGATTTTAAAATTAATTTTATTTAGGTTTATTATGTATGTCAGAATTAGTAAAAAGAATGTTAATAAACGCTACTCAAGCGGAAGAATTGCGTGTTGCCTTGGTAAATGGACAACATTTATATAATTTAGATATAGAGAATCCTAGCAAAGAACAACAGAAATCTAATATCTATAAAGCTAAAGTTACTAGAGTAGAACGTAGCTTGGGTGCTGTATTTGCAGATTTTGGTGCAGAAAAACATGGATTTCTATCTGGACGCGAAATAGCTAAAGAATATTTAAAAAAGTCAGCAATAGAAACCTTAGCTGTAGAACATAACCCAACAATAAACGATGCTATTGAACTGCCAGAAAATCAACCAGATGATAGCAGTTTAGAAAATCAAGATCATGAAACACCAACTAAAGCTAACTACAAGCTACCTCTACAAGATTTGATTAGCGAAGGACAGCAGCTGATAGTTCAAGTGGAAAAAGAACAACGTGGTAATAAAGGTGCTGCATTAACTACTTTTATAAGTTTGGCTGGTTGCTATTTAGTCCTGATGCCTAACAATCCTCGTGCCGGTGGTATATCTAAGCGTATTGAAGGTGAAGATCGAGAAGAAATTAGGGCCATTCTTAATGGTTTAAATATTCCAGAAGGTATGGGGGTTATTGTTAGAACAGCTGGCATTGGTCGCAGCTTAGAAGAATTACAATGGGACTTAGATGTTTTGTTAGCTCAATGGCAAGCTATTCGTCAAGCATCTGATGCAAAATCTGCACCATTTTTAATTTATCAAGAAAGTAATTTAGTAATAAGATGCATTAGAGACCACTTACGTCCAGATATTGAAGAAATCTTAATTGACGATCCGAAAATATTTGATATAGTTTACGAACACATGCGTCTAATGAGGCCAGATTTTTTAGATAAAGTAAAATTATACAATGATTCTATACCATTATTTAGCAGATTTCAGATCGAAAGCCAAATAGAGTCTGCCTATCAACGCGAAGTAAAACTAAAATCAGGCGGTTCGCTAGTAATTGATCATACGGAAGCTTTAACGTCTATTGACATAAATTCTGCAAAATCTACCAAAGGTGCCGATATAGAAGAAACTGCATTACAAACTAATTTAGAAGCTGCCGAAGAAATATCCAGACAATTAAGATTACGTGATTTAGGCGGATTAATTGTTATTGATTTTATAGATATGAATATCACCCGTAACCAACGAGACGTTGAACAACGCTTACGATATGCCATGTCGGTTGATCGAGCTAAAGTTCAAATGGGCAAGATTTCAAGATTCGGATTGTTAGAAATGTCTAGACAACGACTAAGACCCGCTTTAAGCGAATCTATCGAAGTATGTTGCCCTCGTTGTAACGGCAAAGGTACAATTCGTAGCGTATCTACCATGGCAATTAATATCATCCGCATAATTGAAGAACGAGCTATAGACAATAATATCGGCATGATAGTTACTGAATTACCGATAGAAATAGCTACATTTTTAATGAACGAAAAACGCTCGGCTATTACTGGTATAGAAAAAAAACAACATGTAAAAGTTGTTATTGTACCTAATAAATATATTAATATCCCAAACTACGAAATCAAAACTATCAAAAAAGATGATCTACCTAAATCTTTCAAGCACGAAGATGCCAGTTATACGTTAATAAATAAAAAAGAAGCTGCAGAATATGATCCAACTCACGTAAATATGTTACAAACAGTGCAACAAAAACCTGCGGTGGTTACAGCAAACACAACCCCTGCACCAGCACCACAAATTAATTATTCATTATCAGACAACCAAGTTGTAACAATCAACAACGACAATCATAACCACAATAACATTGCCAAACTAATGAAAAAACTATGGCAAGTCATAGTAGGAAAAGATGAAGAAAATATAAGCCCTAATGACAATAATACCGTAGTCAAACAATATAATTCTGATAATTATTCACCAAAAAAATATAAATATAAAAATACTAATAGATTTAAAACCTATAAAAATCATAGAAATACTGATTATAATTACAACAATAATGAAAAAACAAATGAACCTACAGACAGCAGTACTACTAATAGTGCCAATTTAAATAATATAAAACATAGTAATCATAAAAGAAAACCAAATAATTTCCGTAAATATAACAATAATAGAAATAAAATCAATGAAACAGAAAGCGTAGAACATAATATAGAAAATACTAATGATTTAAAATCTTAATAGTTTCATGTTATTGTTAATTTTTGTTTATTATTATGTTTTTTTCTAACAGAACTTTCATTCGGCAGTTGGGCTGTAACACTAGAAAACCCATAATGCAAAATTGGGTTTAACTTACTTGCATCTACAATATCGTCATCTTTGATTGGATCTATATTTTTAGCTTGTTCATTTTGATCATCAAAAATTACTTTTATTAGATTTTGAATAAGCATAGTATCTGCTAATCGTTGCTTATATAAAGAAATAAAAAAATCTATAGATCTCCTGGCAAATGGATTATATTGATTATAATATTGTAACGGATTATCTAAATTAGTATCTTGGTAAAGATAATACATCCGATTAATATGCCAAGAAAAGCCATATACATCGGAAGCCACCGTGTTAAAACCATATCCTCTCCTAGCCCAAGTATATATATTATAATATTCCGCTTCTGAAATTGATCGCCCGATACTAGATTTCAATTCTGGCAGGATATTATGCATCACCATATTACAGTCACTTTCTGGCGCAATACAATTAAGTTGGTTATTAAATTCATAATCAAAAACTTTATATTTTCCAATACCATTTTTCAGCATTACTGAAAGCCCAAAATCAATTAAATTAACTTCTATATTTCCATCAAATGTTTCTAATATTACAATATTACTAAAATTTAAATCTCCGTGAACTATATTTTTGTTATGTAAAGCATCTAATTGCTCAAATACTTTGATAATTATACGCAACACTTTTTCTGTGTTTACACTATAATTTTCAAAATATTTTAATAACGTCACCCCGTCAAACAATCTAGTAAATATGTAATATTTTAAATTATATTTTATTTGTTGATGCTTATGTTTGGTATATTTATTGCACCAGTAAATATGAGAATTCATCAATCCTGGACCTGTCAAATCATGTTTCCATCTAAACGATGTACTATGTAACTGTCCTAATTTATGTAATATTTCTGTTTCTTGATGCAAATTTTCATAATCATCTATATGTAACACAGATGAAAGCTGTATTTTAACAGCTACTATTGTTTTGGTGTTTATGTGTCTCGCAATTTTTACATAACCACTAAGCCCAGTTCCAATAGTAATTCTAGATATAACAAATAACCCTTCTGTAGTTTTTATAAACGAATATAAAGATTTAGATTGTTTGCGGGAATATTTATTAATTTTTGGATTATCCTCAAAATACCAATTGGCATTTTGAATATCGTCAATAGTTAAGTTTTCAAAAGATGATCCTTGATTAAGTAAATTATTAATAAACATAATACCCCAGCCATCCTTGCTTGATTTATTGATTAATAAATTTTTTTAATACCAAATAACATGGAATTAGCATACAATATCATCTACGATATATCATCTATTATCCTGGCATTAATCAAGTTATAATAAATTTAAGTAAATAAGTAAAATAAGAAACTAGGTTTTTTAGTTAACTAAATATTCAGGCCTGAGTTTATTTTAAGCATGATAATATATGAATAATACAGAAAAATTTAAATTAATTAAATCTAAAGTTTTTATCGTTCCGAATGTCTGGGACTTGATTGTATTAATTATAATTTTAGCAATACTAGCAATGGTCGCTTGGGGAGCTGCTCAAATGGCAACTCCATATCATGTAGGGGAAAAGTTATCTATTTCCTTAGATCCAAGATTTTTACCTGAATATACCATCAAAACTGTATTACGAATGTTAATTGCCATGATATTCTCTCTAGCATTTACATTTACCATAGCACCGATAGCCGCTAAAAATACCTCTGCTGGAAAAATTTTACTACCTTTTGTGGATATTATGCAATCAATACCAGTACTTGGGATGTTATCAATTAGCGTAGTTATTTTTATAAAATTATTTCCCAATAGTTTATTAGGACCAGAAAGTGCCTCTATTTTTGCAGTATTTACTGCTCAAGCCTGGAATATTACCCTTAGTTTTTATCAATCACTACGAACCTTACCACTTAATTTACAAGAAGCTGCAAGTATATATCAATTATCTGCTTGGCAACGTTTTTGGAGAATAGAAGTACCTTTTGGCACCCAAGGATTATTATGGAACTGCATGATGTCTATGTCTGCCGGTTGGTTTTTTGTCGTACTATCAGAAACAATAATAGTCTCTAATCAATCCATCGCATTACCAGGAATAGGTTCTTATATTAGCAAAGCAATTACAGAAGAAAATTTTACTGCTATGTGGTACGCAATTGTTGCGATGCTATTAACCATTTTATTATATGATCAACTACTTTTTCGCCCACTATTGGCATGGGCAGATAAATTTACTATTGATACTGAAAGCACGCAAATAACCAATAAATCTTGGTTTCTTGATCTATTAACTAAAACTAAATTATTAAAAAAAATAGAAATTACACTAGAGCTGTTTTTAGATATGTTTGTTAATAAATTAGATATAATTTTCAATAATATACATAGACAACCAATTTTATTGGTAAGTTCTCACCCAAAAATTTTCCATAAAATCCTTAATTTTTTTTGGCAAATAATTTTATTAATAACCATTGGCTCTTCTATATATTTTTTAATTAATTTTATTCGCAATACTATACCCATTACAGAAATTTTTTATGTATTATTTTTGGGTGGCATAACTGCGTTAAAAGTTGTAATTTTAATTATTTTAGCGTCTCTAATATGGATCCCAATCGGGGTATGGATTGGGCTGCACAAACAAGCCAGTACTATATTGCAACCAATAATTCAATTTTTGGCAGCTTTCCCAGCTAATTTTTTATTCCCCATAGTTGTGATTTTAATCATGAAATATAATCTCAATAAAAATATTTGGACTGCTCCTTTAATGATTTTAGGTACTCAGTGGTATATTTTATTTAATATAATAGCTGCGGTTAATGTTATACCAAAAGAAATTTTTCTAACTACCAGCATGCTAAGAGTAAAGGGCTTGTTATGGTGGAAACGTGTAATTTTACCGGCTATATTTCCTTATTACGTAACCGGTGCTATGACTGCAGCTGGTGGCAGTTGGAATGCCAGTATTGTTGCAGAATTTGTCAAATGGGGCGACAATACTATCAGCTCTTTAGGTTTGGGTTGTTATATTACTGAAAACACTATGATAGGAGACTTTCCGAGGATTGCTTTAGGTATATCTATTATGGCTATATATGTACTTATATTCAATAAGTTAATATGGAGAAAATTATATCAGTTAGCCAATTCCAGATTTAATTTTAATTAGCATTTTACAGTTGAGAATTAATTATGACTAATCAATCAATCTTATTACATGCAAATAATATAACCAAATATTTTACTAGTGCTGAACAAAAAAAGTTACTAGTGTTGGATTCAATTGATTTTCAATTATATAAAGGCGAAATAGTTGTTATTTTAGGCAAATCAGGATCAGGCAAATCAACTTTTTTACGTATTATTTCTGGTTTAATTCAGCCAGATCATGGATTAATAGCTTA
Source organism: Francisellaceae bacterium UBA6186 (assembly GCA_002422785.1). Taxonomy (GTDB): domain Bacteria; phylum Pseudomonadota; class Gammaproteobacteria; order UBA6186; family Azoamicaceae; genus UBA6186. Next base: position 34,760 of record DITK01000040.1, on the reverse strand, counting down.
TAAACAACAGATAGTAACTAAACCAATAAAAGGTATTGCAATGGTTTTTCAGAATTTTGCATTAATGCCGTGGCTTACAGTACTAGAAAATGTTGAATTAGGCCTGGAAGCTATAGGTATTCCTAAAAAAATCAGAAGAGAACGAGCGTTAAAAGCTATCGATACTATTGGATTAGATGGATTTGAATCTGCTTACCCTAAAGAATTATCTGGGGGGATGAAACAAAGGGTTGGATTTGCAAGAGCTCTCGTTATAGAACCTGAACTATTAATTATGGATGAACCATTCTCTGCTCTGGATATTTTAACTTCTGATAATTTACGTAGCGATTTATTAGATTTATGGCAACACAAACTAACAAACATTCAAAGTATAATTTGCGTAACACACGACATTGAAGAAGCTGTATTAATGGCAAATAGAATACTTATATTTTCTAATGACCCTGGGAGAATCCAAGCAGATATAACAGTAGATCTACCATACCCTAGAAATCCAAAATCTGAAAAATTTCAAGATTTACGTGACCAAATTTATACAACAATGACAACCAGCAATAGAATTAAATTAAATAAAGCAAAAAACAAATATATTATTAATAAAGAACTACCTGAATTCAGCTATAGAATTCCAAACGTAGATATATCTGAATTAACTGGATTTCTAGAAGTAGCACCAGAACACGCAGAAGAAGATGATAAAATCAATCTACCAGCATTGGCCGAGTCTTTACATTTAGATATTAATAATTTATTCCCTATTACTGAAACATTAGATATGCTACGTTTTGTCAAAATTATTGATGGAGAATTAACATTAACTGATCATGGCAAGAAATTTGCAGAAGCTGACATTTTAAAAAGAAAACAAATTTTTGCAGAACATTTGCTAAAATTTTTACCGATTGTGAGCAAAATTAAACAAACCTTAGATCAAGATGTTAGTCATAAAGCACTTAAAGAATCATTTTTAGAAGAATTACAGATCAATTTTAGCAGCGAAGAATCAGAAAGAATATTACGTACTATTATTAGTTGGGGACGTTATGCCGAAATATTTTCATACGATTACGATTCAGGGGAGCTAAGTTTAGAAAATCCTTAAACAGAAAGATGGAATTAATATTGCACATAAAAAATAATCAATCAAAACTACTAATACTAAACTTTATAAAATTTTTTCTTATTATACTGATTATAGTATTTAGTATTAATAAATCTTTTGCTGATGATAATACAAATAAATACCACACACTTCAAGTTAATGTTGTTATCAAAAATAAAAACTATGAATTTAATAAAGATTTAACCAATAATACTTTAGCTGAACTTGTTAAAAAAGATTTATTAATATTTCATGCTACATCGGAACTAAAATTAACTAAGCACCGCATAGAAAATTTATATGATAAAGCTCAAGAAGAAATTATTAGTAATTTACAAAGTTTAGGTTATTATCATGCCAAAATTACTACAACGTCACTAGAAGAATTAGGTGGTAACAAATGGATGGCAAGCTACGAAATAGATATTGGACGGCCAACAATAATTAAACAAATTAGCTTACAAATTATAGGAGAAGCAAAATATTTATGGCAAAAGGAAATAAAGCAATTAAGTACTAAGATTTTACATGTTAACAACAGATTAATTCATGACAATTATGAAAAAACTAAGCAATCAATTTTAAGATATTTACATGATTGTGGATTTTTAAATGCCAAATTTGCAACTTCCACTATAGAAATACATTTAAAAGATGCTAGTGCAAATATCATCTTTATTATTGATTCCAAACAGCAATATTACTTAGGGAAAGTAATCTTTGAATCAGATGTATATCAAGATAATTTTTTAAATAAATATGTTCCCTTTAAAGAAAGGGATTTATATTCCAATGATAAATTAATGCTTCTTAAAAATAATTTATTAAATTCTGGTCTTTTTAATAAAGTTAGAATTGAGACAGAAGATTTATCTAAATTAACAGACAACATTGTTCCAATAAAAATAAGAGCATATGGCAAACCTGCTAATAAATATACTGGTAGCTTAGGTTTCGGCACAGACACTGGTATTAGAGGTAATCTTGGTTATTTAAGACGTCGCCAAGCTCATCTTGGACATGAGCTTAGAATTAATTTACTTGGATCAAAAATACGCAAACAAATAACCGCCAACTATCATTTCCTGGGCAAAAACCCCATGATTGATAAATATAATTTTGGACTAATAGCTACCCAAGGACACATAAACAAACAATTTAGCCGTAATGCAGAATTTTATACTGAAAAATCAAAAAAACATCTTACCAGACAACAATTTTGGAGACTTAGTTTTTTAACAGAAAAATTCAGAGAATTACCAGCTTCAGAGAAAAAAATTACTAATTATTTTATCCCAAGTATACGTTTAGAATGGACTCATCCTAAAAAAAATATTCTATGCAATACTGACAATTGCATAGAACAAGATGAGGACAATCAAAATTCATTGACTTTTGGCAACAAAATAAGTTTTATTACTAAAATAACTCATAAAGCTTTAGCATCTTCTGCTAATTTATTGCAACTCACTGTCAACGAAAAATTTATACACCCATTAATTTACGATTTACGTCTAATATTTAAAGGCACTATAGCTACCACAGTTATTAGTGATTTTAACAAATTACCAATCAGCTTAAGATTTTTTGCGGGTGGCGACCATTCGGTGCGTGGATTCGCCTACAATAGCTTGGGTCCTTATGCTAAAGATCCTTCTGGAAACAAAGGAGTTATCGGGGGGAAACATTTATTCTTTAGCAGCTTAGAAATAGAAAAACCAATACCTATATACCCTCAATTGAGTATGGCATGGTTTATAGACGCTGGCAACGCACTAAATACTTTTGATAATTTCAATTTCAACAAACTAGCTGTGGGAACAGGTTTGGGAATTGGATACCAAACACCAATTGGCACGGTTAGAGCTTACTTAGCTAAACCAATTAAGCATCTTAATTTCGAAGATGCTAATAAAAAACCCGTGAGATTCCACCTAACTTTTGGCGCAGATTTGTAGTAAAATATCACTAAAATAACAATTAGATATTAAAGTCAATAGTATTGAAAGGTAACATTATGAGGCTAATAAAAATTATTGGAATATATATCCTGATAATATTTGTTTTTTTAGCTATGCTTTTATATTACGGATTAACTAGCACACATGGCGCAAAATTTATATTAACTACTTTAGTTGATATAAATTATTTTAGCATACCAAATAAAATTTATATTAATAACATTTCCGGCAATCTGCTTAATCAATTAATATTGCAAGATGTTACTTATACTAAAGACAACCATCATTTAAACATAAAAAACTTAAATATAAAAATTAATTGGGTTGAACTTATAAAAAAACAAAACATTTCTATTGTTATTAATAAATTGTTAGGAACGTACAATAATTATCCAATAACCGCAAAAGTTAGTTTTAGCAAACTAAACGGTCGTGTAAAATTAAATTCCATAAGTTTTATTGAAATTGGAGATAATATTTTAACTATACAACAAAAACCACATGAATCTCATATGAATTTCCATTTAGCAGCCAAACAATTAGAAATATTTAATCCACAAACAACCGGAAACATAATTATAACAGGAGAAATTTCTGACAATTTAAATTGTTTAACTGCAAATATTACAGCCAACAAATTATTTATTGACAAAAAAAATTTTGGTTCTTTTTTTTCTAACAAAGACAATACTTTATTTGTTAAAATAAAAAAAATAAATAATAAGATCAATGCAACAGCTCAGGTAAATTTTGAAGACATTAGCCCAATTATGAATTTTATTCCAGCTATAACTAGATTAAAAGGTAAATTAAATGGCACAATTAATTTTAATTGGCATAATAAAAATACTGAAATCACCACCGATCTTAAATTACAAGATATAACTATGTCGTTACCAGAATATGGTATAAAAATAAAGCCACTAAATATTTATTTAACCTCAAAAAACAATAAAAAAATTTATATAGATGGAAAAGGTACCATGCGCCATGGTCCGGGCGAATTTAATTTAAAAGGCTATTTTGAACCATTTAACGATAAATTTATTAATAATTTACAAATTTCTGGAGAAAATATAGAATTGATTAATACCCCAGGATGTCATTTAATTGCGTCATTAAATTTAAAATTAGTATTTTCATTACAAGAAAATGCTCTACATATTAACGGAGATACTTTAATATCCAAAGGTACGATAGATCTAGACAAACAAACTGCTTCTAAAATAATTAAATCTAATGATATAAATTTTGTAGATAGAATAGATACTAATAATACCAATCAAAAAAATTATTTTCGTATATTACCAAATATAGATTTAAAAATTGAATCTAATACTAAGCTCATAGGTAAAGGATTAGATAGTATAATAAGCGGTAAATTAAAAATTTATACTGCTGATGACAATCCTATGTTACTAGGAACAGGTAGGATCACTATTAAACATGGGACCTATACTATCTCTGGACAGAAATTTTTAATAGAAAAAGGCAGAATTATTTATTTGCCAAGAACATTTATTGCCAACCCAACTCTTGATATCAAAATTTTACCATATACAAACACCACCAATAATAATACAACTACTACTGAAAAATATTTATATATAGAGGGAACACTAGAAAATCCAATTATTAAAGACAATGGATTAGCTAATGAACATCAGGCGATTTTACAATTATTAAATTTTGGCAATAATCAAATTACTAGCAGCATTAAAGAAAAATTATATTTACAAGAATTTGGTATACAAGAAAATGAAGATACATTTAAACAATTTAAAAATAAGCCTTCTGAAGAATCATTATTAGATAATAAAAACTTTGTAATCGGCAAAAAAATCAACAATAAAACTAATGTACAATATTTAAAAACTCTAAATACCATGAATAATACCATCAGATTAAAATATAAACTTAATAACAACTGGGCTGTTGGATTAGAATCTAGTACCGAAGATGGCTATGGCGGGGATTTAGGATTTTGTATTGAAAAATAAAAAAGCCTCAATGCTTATTCATAAACATCAAGGCTTTTATAACTTTCAGCTGAAATAACTAGTCAGCTTTGTCCATAATTTTAATATTTACAGCAGATACCCTACCTTTATTAGAAGCCAATTCAAAACCAACCTTCATACCCTCATCTAGTTTACGTATTCCCGCACGTTCTAAAGCAGAAATATGTACAAACACATCTTTTCCGCCTTGATCTGGCTGAATAAAGCCAAATCCTTTATTTGGGTTAAACCATTTTACAACACCAGTAGTAGACATAATTATTTTCCTTATTAAATAAAAAAGTTTTATTTAATATACTTCTCTTACCTGTTAGAAGAATCATTTAGAATAGCTAAGAACAAATATTACAAGTACATTAAAGAATTAAAAATACAACTTTATTGCAAGTAAGTCAAATATAAATGCGCAGATTTATTCAACTCACTTTTATTGTTTGCTTTTAAAACTCATAAGCTTAGCATATGATATTTTTAATATCAGCAATATAAGGCCTTTATATGATTGATCCAGTTGTTTTTAGCCGTCAGTTAATACAATATCCCAGTGTCACCCCAGATCATGCTGGCACTATTGATTTTTTAGCCAACGCGCTGAATTTATTGGGGTTTAGCTGTCAAAAATTTGTATTTGATGATCCAATTTATAATGCCCCAGTACACAATCTTTACGCAAGGCTTGGAACTAATGGTAAAAATTTTTGTTTTGCCGGTCACACTGATGTAGTGTCGGTTGGAGACTTAAAAGCATGGTCAGTTGATCCTTTTGCCGGAACAATTATCCAAGATAAGCTTTATGGTCGTGGTACTACTGATATGAAGTGCGCAATTGCCGGTTTTATATCAGCAGTGGCAGCTTTTATTGAAAACAATGGTAAAAATTTAAAAAACTCAATCAGCTTGCTCATAACTGGGGATGAAGAAGGTCACGCATTAAATGGCACTGCAAAAGTTTTAGCTATATTAAAAGAACAACAAGAAATTATTGATTGTTGTTTGATTGGCGAACCAACCAATCCAACTTTTTTCGGAGAAATGATTAAAATCGGCAGAAGAGGCAGTTTAAACGCCACGCTAGAAATATATGGTAAACAAGGACATGTAGCTTACCCAGAACATGCGCATAACCCTATAAAAGATTTAAGTAAAATATTTAATGCTTTGCTTGTTCAACCACTAGATGCCGGCAACGAATATTTTCAACCATCTAATTTAGAATTTACCTCTATAGATGTGGGCAATACCACCTGTAATCTGATACCTAATAAAGTTAGTACTAAATTAAATGTTCGTTTTAATAATCATTATACTGGTGCTAAGTTAATTAAGACTATAAAAACCCGTTTAGATACCACCAAAGTTAATTATAATTTAATACCAAATATTGGTGGAGAACCTTTTGTTAATCATCCCAAAAAATTTTGTGATATGGTGTCAGAATCTATTAAATCAATAATTAATATTACTCCAACATTAGGGACCACCGGCGGAACTTCTGATGCTAGGTTTATGCAAAATCTATGCCCGGTATTAGAATTTGGTTTAATTGCTAAAACTGCACATCAAATTGATGAATATGTGGAAATTAAAGATCTATATAATTTAACTAAAGTCTATGAAAAAATTATAGAATGTTATATTTTATAAATCTTATTCGTTGTGATCAAAAATTATCTTTCTTTATTTTAGGATAACGTACTATTAACCTCATATCCAGTTAAGCTACGAACATTTAATACTCCACTAGGGAAAATTAAATACTGGCCTTTAATTGCCAACAATTGATCCTCAATAGTAAAATTACCATGAGATTTAATTAAATTATTTAAACTAAATAATTTAATGTTTTTTAAATAATCACTGACCGGATACTGTATATTAATAACATCTTTAATAGTTAAATCTTGTAAAATTTCTAAATCTCCAGCTGGAAATTGATCTGTAATTTCTTGTAGCTCTTTGCAACAAGTATTTAATAATTGATTTCTGACACTAATTAAATCGATAGGATCAACACCAAAAGATAACATTTTACGCCAATTCGTTTTATCACTAATAATTTTAGCTAAAACAATTTCGACCAACCCAGACTGATACCTGGATTTAGTGGTAATAATTGGTAAACCTTGTATAGCACCTTGATCTATCCATCTATTTAACAAATTGTTTTTCCTAGAAATGCCAACTTTAATCCCCGAACTATTTGCCAAATAAACTATATGTGGGATAAAACAATGCTGTTGCCCCCACGCAGGTTCTCTACAAGTACCCAAGTGATAATGACATTTTTGTGGGCTTATAATACATAAATCACATCTGGCTAATTTGATAGCACATAAATAGCAATATCCTTGGTTATAGCTTTTATTAGTTTTCTTATAACAATAAATACATTTTATTACTCCGGAAAATTGTAGAGAAATCTTTTTATCAATATTATTGTTTAATAAAGCTATTGGTTTGTTATCTAAAATTAAATAATATTTAACCACATGGTCATCCATGGAAGACGAAGCGTGCATTTTACTAATTACACCACCAGCATTAACAGCCGTGCTATTGATATTTACAGTCTGATTATAATCCATGTAATAATTAATTATTAATCTCTGGTTGTTGAATACTGTTTTTTAAAAATATACTTAAAATTGCAGCAATTACTAAGCCAACAGGCAAAATAGATAACGCTATTTTAAATTTTATTAATTCGTTAGGATAAGTTAAATAATCTAAAATAACTCCGACTTTTGGTTGCAAATATAATCCGCCTAACATAACAAACATATTTACAAAACCAACGGCAGTTGCGCTAATTTCTTTATGACATAAATCATTAATAGCTGCAAAAACTAAAATTTCTACGCTCACAAATAAACCAAATAAAAACAAACAACAATTCATCCAGAACAATGAAACAGGAATATATATAATAACAGAAATTATTACAGCGGAAACTATGGAACCAATTATTAATAGTATTTTACGACTACCTATTAAATCAGATAATATTCCCCAAACCAATGCACCAACCCCAAAACCTGCTAACACGATAGATGCACCAAGAGTGGCTAAATCTTGCTGCATGCCAGTTGCTGCTAAAAAAGATATCGCCCATGTATCAGCAAATATAGTCAACCCAGAATAGGTTAAACAACCTATTATACCGTTTAACCATAAATCTGGTAATTTGATAACTTCCTGCAACTCGACCCATAGAATATTTAGCTTGATAGAAATTTTTAGATTGTTATTATCTAACTTGTTTACGCCAAGCATATTAGGATTATGATCTCTAATAAACATCCATAAAATAAAACTAAATATTAAGCCAACTATTGCAGAAATATATAAAGTGTCTTGCCAGCCAGATATTAATACCAGCTTACCAATTACTATTTGCCCGCTAATACCTCCAAGCATGCCTAAGGTTGAACAAAACCCAGCTACAAAAGCAAACAATTTCCTCGGCAACCAAATATTGGCTAATTTTAATACACCAACATAAGCAAAGGCAGCACCTAGACCCACTAAAAATCTTCCTATTTGGGCAATTAATAAATATTTCGTGCCGGCTAAACAATAAGTACCTAAAGCACTAATAAAACAAGCTATAGCTAATGCCTTGCGTGGCCCTAAGACATCCATAAATACACCAACTAACAATTGCATAGGTACATAGGCCCAATAATATAACCCTACTAAAAATCCAAACCCTGCTTCGCTAATATTATATGCTGATTTAATTTCTGGACGAATAACACCTGGTGCCACTCGCAGATAGTATTCATAATAATAAAAAATTGTACCTAAAATACACACCAACACGCCAAAAAAATTTATTTTAGAACAACTATTCTTTATTTTATTAATATTAATCAAAATATCTCCTATATATGTATATATGTTAATCACATATCCCTGTATTTTTATTTATAATTTTATTTAATTTTTTATTTGCTTTAAACAACACGACTTTACGTTCAGAAATAACTGCTGCTTTAAGAGTCTTAGGATTACGTCCATAACGAGCTTTTTTATGCTTAACTTGTAAATTACCAAATTTATTAATTTTTACATCTATCAAATTTTTTAACGAAACACTGATTTCAGTAAGAACTGAGTTGACTATTTTGGTTGCTTGAGTTTTTTTTAAGCCACATTGTGTGGCAACATAATTACTTATTGCTAATTTTGTTAATGTTTTTGATAGAGCCATATTAAATTAAATCCTGAGCTTAGCACCAACTTGTTCTAAATTAATTATTAATTTTGATACCACATTATTAATTTCGTGTTCAACTAAAGTATGATCCGCTGATTGCAAAATAATGCCAAAGGCTATGCTTTTTTTGTTGTCAGGAAGTTTATCTCCGCTATAAACATCAAAGAAAATTATTTTTTTTAATAATTCACCACAAGATGCTTGAACAACCTGCTGTATATTTTCACAAGTAGTTAAAACATTTACTGTGATAGAAAAATCTCGACGAATTGAAGGAAACCTGGAAATATCCATAAATTTAGGTAATTGTGAATTGCTAATTAATCTCAGATCTAATTCAAATACGAATGGCTGTCCTACAATTGAAAATTGTGTTGACAATTCTGGATGTATGGCACCAATAACCCCAACCATTACATTATCAATATATATATTAGCTGCTTGTAGCGGATGCAAACCAGGATGATTAGTTGGTTTGAAATGAATATTTTCATTATGTTCTTTATGTTCAAGATGCATAAGTGCCATAATATCGCTTTTTAACCCGAAAAAATCCACTGTTTTTTTTGAATTTTGCCAATTTTCTTCTAACAATTTCCCATTGACTATTCCAGAAATTCTTTTATGTTCAGCAACAACTGCTGTTTTTGGGTCCAAAATAAAAACCGTACCTACTTCGAATAATCTGACTCTGGTTTGTTGACGATTTTGATTATATATTAAAGCCATAAATAGCCCCACCAGTAATCCTGGCCTCATAACGTTCATAGTTTTTGCAATAGGGTTTTTTAGTTCATAAAATCTATAATTAGAATAAAATTTGTCGGCAAAACTTACATCAATAAAACTATAACTAATAATCTCGCTATATCCTCTATGTACTAAACAATTTTTATATTCTAACTCTTTAGTAAAATTTAATTTTTTAGACGGTTTTTTAAAGGCTAGTGGCAAAGAAATTTTTTGCTGTTTAATATTGTTATAACCTATAAATCTGGCAATTTCCTCAATCAAATCTTCTTGAATTTTAATATCTTGACGCCAAGTTGGCACAGTAATTTTCCAGCCACTATAGGTATTTTTGATAACCATAGTTAAACTTTGCAAAATATTAACAATTTTTTGCTCTGGTGGATAAAATCCTAAAACTTGTTTAATTTTATCTTTATTTAAATTGATCTCGGCAATAGCTGGCAAATATTTTTCATTTACTTTTATATCTATATCACTAAAATCGCCACCAGCTATTTCTTGTAATAAATTACTAAACCTCTGGATTGCCATCTCTTGTAAATTAGGATCAATAACTTTAGCAAAACGCTGAGATGAATCAGTAAGTATATTATGCCTTACGGATGTCGTACGGATCTTGATTGGATCGAAATATGCGCTCTCTATTATAATATTATTAGTATCAGTGGTAATACCAGCATCTAATCCGCCCATAATTCCAGCAATTGCCAATGGTTTTTCTAAATCTGCAATAATTAGATCTTCTGCTGTTAGTCTGATTTTGTTTTTATTTAATAATATTATTTCTTCGCTATTTAAGGCAGATCTAACAACTATTTCTTTAATTCCTTTATTATTGCTACTTACTTTATTTAAATCAAAAGCATGCAATGGTTGGCCTAATTCTAACATTACATAATTAGTTATATCGACTATAGGTAAAATTAAATCAATACCAGCATTATTTAATACTTCTTGCATCCAAATTGGCGTTGTGGCTTTTGTGTTAATGTTACTGATAACTCTAAATACATATTTAGGACAACCTTGTGGCGCTAGAATATTTATGTTTATGTTAATTTTGTCAATCTTATCTAGATGATTTTGAATATTAAAAGATTCAGGAATTTTTAGTTGAGTGTTATTGACAGCAGCTAATTCTCTAGCAATCCCTACAATACCAAGTAAATCAGATCGATTAGGTGGCACTGATACTTCTAAAATATTATTACCAAACGCATCAATTGTTACACTTTCTAATTCTATACCTAAATTAACCAGTTGTTTAGTAAGTATAAATATGTCTTCTGGTAATTTATCTATAAATTGTGATAAATATTTAACGGCAAATTTCACGCTCTCTCCTATTAAATAGGCACTTTTAGCACCTACTTTAAGCCCGTAATTAAGTTAAAACTGTTGTAAAAACTTTAGATCATTTTCAAACATTATCCTTAAATCATTAATGCCATATCGAAGCATTGCCAGCCGATCAGCACCCATTCCAAATGCCCATCCAGTATATATTTCACTATCTATATTACAATTTCTTAAAACTTCTGGATGCACCATACCACAGCCTAATATTTCTAACCACCCAGTATATTTACATACTTTACAGCCGCTGGCATTACAACTAACACATTGCATATCTACTTCGGCAGAAGGCTCGGTAAATGGAAAATAAGATGGACGAAATCTAATTTTTAAATCTTCTTTAGCAAAAAAACAACGCAAAAATTCTGTTAATATTTCCATTAAATGTCCAAAATTGACTTTCGTATCCACTAATAAACCTTCTATTTGATGAAACATAGGTGTATGAGTAAGATCTGAATCACACCGATAAACTTTTCCCATAGTTATCAATCTATGCGGCGGCTTAATACTTTGCATAGTCCTAATTTGTATTGTAGAAGTATGAGTTCTAAGTAATTTACCATCAGGAAAATAAAAAGTATCATGCATGGCTCTAGCTGGGTGGTGAAACGGTATATTTAAAGCCTCGAAGTTATGATATTCATCTTCAATTTCCGGCCCTTCAGTAATATCAAACCCTAATTGCTCAAATAATTTACAAGCAGCCTGTAATGTATGGGTTATCGGATGCAAGCTTCCAAGCTCTAAACCAACGGATGTAAGGGTAACATCAATTCGCTCTTTTGCTAATTTAATATTTAATGCCTGGTCTAATAATAATTTTTTGTGAAATGCTATTTTTTGCTGGATCTGATCCTTACCATTATTAAAAATTTCGCCCAGCTGTGATCTTTCATGTTCAGGTAAGCCACCCAATTTTTTTAACAATTCAGTGAGTTTACCTTTTTTCCCTAAAAAATCTACACGAATAGTCTCTAATTCTGAATCTGTAGTTACCTGTTCAATAGCTATAAGGGCATTGTTTATAATATTTTTAGCTTGCTGTAGCATGAGTTTATATTAATTAATCAATAATTAATGCATGCACGATGATTTAGCTTTTTCCGCCAACTGACTAAATGCGTTACTATCAAAAATAGCTAAATCAGCTAAAATTTTTCTATCTACATGAACATTAGCTTTTTTTAAGCCGTTAATTAAATTACTATACGATAAACCATACAATCTAGCTGCTGCGTTAATTCTAGTTATCCATAAGCTTCTAAATTGTCTTTTACGCTGTTTTCTACCAATATAAGCGTACTGAGCTGCTTTAATAACCGCTTGCTTAGCCACTCTAAATACACGACTTCTAGCTCCGTAGTAACCTTTGGCTTCTTTTAAAACTTTTTTATGCTTTTTTCTAGCCATTACGCCACGTTTTACTCTAGTCATTATTGCTGCTCCATAACTTAAATTAAATAATTAATTGTAATACTATATTTACTCGTTACTCAACCTACAAAATAAGCTAATTAACCTTATAACTTCCCAGCTTTACATTCCTGGTAACATTTTATCTATTCTATTTTTGTCACACAATTTAACTGCACCTAATCCTGCTAATCTTTGCTTTCTCTTAGCACTTTTTTTGGTAAGAATATGACTAACATTTGCTCTTTTATGCTTATAACCACCAGAGGCAGTCTTTCTAAGTCTTTTTTTAGCACCTTTATGTGTTTTAATTTTTGGCATTTATTTATTACTCCTAATTATTTCTTAGGTGTTACCACCATTACCATTTGTTTACCTTCTAATCTATTAGGAAACTGCTCAACTTTACCAGAATCTAACAAATCATCCCTAATTTTCACTAAAAGTTCCAGCCCTAATTCATGATGAGAAACTTCTCGTCCTTTAAACCAAACCGTCACCTTAACTTTATCGCCTTCTGCTAAAAATTTACGAATATTTTGTAGCTTTATACCGTAGTCATTGTCGTCTGTCGCAACCCTAAATTTTATCTCTTTTATCTTTACTTTTTTTTGTTTCTTTTTGGCAACAGCTCTATCTTTGCTTTGTTTGAATAAAAACTTACCATAATCCATAATTCTAACAACAGGAGGATCCGTATTTGGTTGTATCTCAACAAGATCTAAACTAACTTCTTCAGCCATTTTTTGTGCTTCTCGAATACCTAGCACCCCTAATTGCTTGCCTTCTTGATTAATTAATCTTACTTCCGGAACTTTGATTTGTTCATTAACACGATTCCTAACTTCTTTATTTGACTTGATAGCTTTTCCTCCCCAATAAATTGATATTATCTTGCAAATAATTAATAAATTCCAATAATTGCATACTACCCAAATCTTGACCATCCGCAGTACGAACAGATACTAAATTATTCTCTAATTCTTTATTGCCAATAATAAGCACAAAAGGAACTCTTTGAATTGCATGCTTGCGAATTTTAAACCCTATTTTTTCATTTCTCAAGTCTTGAATTGCTCTATATCCTAATTTTAATAATTCTTGAGTAACATTTTGTACTCTCGCCGCCTGAGAGTCAGTTATATTTATAACTGCTACCTGAATTGGGGCTAGCCAAACCGGTAAAGTTCCGGCGGTAGTTTCTAATAATATGGCCATGAATCTTTCTAGAGATCCTAACACCGCTCGATGCAACATCGCCGGAATTTTTCGTTCTCCATGCTCATCAATATACTGCGCTCCTAATCTTTCTGGCATAGAAAAGTCTAATTGTAGTGTACCACACTGCCATACTCTACCTAAACAATCTAACAAAGAAAATTCTAATTTTGGTCCATAAAAGGCACCTTCTCCTGGACTTTCTTGGTATTCTAATTCTTTTACATTTAATGCCTGCTGCAAAGCAAACTCAGCTTTATCCCAAGCTACATCGCTGCCAACTCTTTCTTTTGGCCTAGTTGCTAATTTAATTATAATATTATCAAATCCAAAATCTTTATAAACATCGAATAATAAATCTATAAACTTGGCAGCTTCAGATGCTATTTGATCTTCGGTACAAAATATATGGGCATCATCTTGCACGAAACTTCTCGTACGCATAATGCCATGTAAACTACCGGAGGGCTCACATCTATGACAACAACCAAACTCCGCTAACCTAACAGGCAAATCACGATAGCTGGTTATTCCCTGATTAAAAATTTGTATGTGCGCAGGACAATTCATAGGCTTAATTGCATAATGATATTCTTCTGTTTCGATAGCAAACATGTTTTGTTTAAATTTTTCCCAATGACCAGATTTTTCCCATAAACTACGATCTATTATTTGTGGGGTACGTACTTCTTGGTAATCATGTTTAATTTTATCTCTTATATAATTTTCTATAATTTGAAAAATGGTCCAGCCTTTAGGGTGCCAAAACACCATGCCTGGTGCCTCTTCTTGCATATGAAATAAATCATACTTTTTAGCTAATTTACGATGGTCCCGTTTTTCTGCTTCTTCTAATCTATATAAATAATCATCTAAGTCTTTTTGGGTTGCCCAGCAGGTGCCATAAATACGTTGTAGCATCGGATTTTTAGAATCACCACGCCAATATGCGCCGGCTAAGCTCATTAATTTAAAAAATTTTATATGACCTGTAGATGGCACATGTGGTCCTCGACATAAGTCCATAAAATCACCTTGATTATAGCAAGATAATTGCTCGCCATTATCAATTGACTTAATAATTTCAACTTTATAAAACTCACCTAATTGATTAAAAGCTTTTATGGCATCATCTCTAGATAACAATTTCCTAGAAATCGGAATGTTTTGCATCGCAAGTTCGCGCATACTTTGCTCTATTACTATAAGATCATCATTAGTAAGTTTTTCGCTATAATCAATATCGTAATAAAAACCATTATCTATCACAGGTCCTATAGCAATTTGCGCTGTTGGATATAATTTTTTAATTGCTTGTGCCAACAAATGCGCACAAGAATGCCTGATTACTTCCAATCCTTTCAGATCTTTATTAGTTATGATAAAAACTTTGGCATCATGTTCAATCACATAAGATAGATCAACTAGCTTATTATCAACAACACCCGCTATAGCTGATTTACCCAAACTAGCCCCTATGTTGCTAGCAATTTGAGCAATAGAAATTACAGAAGAAAATTTTCTAACGCTATTATCTGGTAAAGTAATATTTAACATACGAGCATACCTATCATTCTTAATTCTTATTCTTGTTATAAAATTATAATCAATTTTAAATATACGACCAACTAATTATACTTATTAATGTACTAAATAACAGATAATAAATCATGGAACAAAACGATTCAATTATTTGTATTATTGAATATGCTTTACTAAAATATTAGCAAAGATCTTTTTCAACAATAACATATGGACAGGGATGCGCAATGATTTTGAAAAAACACTTAATATTAAATTATAAAAATATGAAGCAAGCAATGTATTTTGCAATTGTAGGGTTGGCAACTATGCCTATAGCAGCTGTTGCACATAACATGAATGCTACACCAAAGGAATATAAAGAACATAGTAATATTTCGACCGTTAAGATTGGTGGTAAAGCTGGATTTAATTACACTTTTGATGATACAGGTGCGAATAAAACCAAACATGCCAGAAAATATGGTGATTGGAAATTCAACAAATTCTTACTTGATTTAACCGGTAAAACACATGGATTAAATTATAAAGTTGAACACCTATGGTATGGTGGCAATAATTCTAGTTATTATCATTTTTTAGAAACATATGTTGGGCATAAGTTTTCTAATAATGTAGTGGGACAAGTTGGTAACACTACCGTGCCTTTTGGTATATCCGATAATCTTAGCTGGTGGAAAAATATTGCTTTTTATACAGGTTTAGGTGACGCTTATCAAACTGGCTTTAAAATGAAATATTGCGGATGCCCGTGGAAATTTGAATTACAGCTTGGCAAGAGCAGCTTACTTGCTGGTAACAATGCCTTTACTGCGACTCCCAAGCTTACAACTGGCACCCCAAATAGTCAGTCCTCGACCGGCACCGTGGCCACTCCAAATCTTAACCAAAACAACGAAGATAGCGTTCAATTAGCTGCAAGATTGGTTCGTATGCATACTATAAATGAACATACTAGGGTAGAACTAGGTTTGTCGGCTAAAATGGGCAATACTTATAATACCCAATCTGCACACCGAGGTAATCACCTTGCTGGAGCTATTCATGTTAATGGTCACTGGCACAGATTGCAGTTACAACTACAATTTTTACCATACGGATACAAGCCTAAAAATGGACAGGGAGTAAATTCTAGTGATCAGACGATGCAGCTTGGTAAAGACGGGTATGTTTACACTATACCATCTAAAGCAAATATTTATACTGCTGGCATCGCATATAAAATACCAGTTAACTGGGGTAAAATTGAAGAAATTACTATATATGACGACTATAGCCTTTTAAGTGGTAAACGTACTGTTAGAAAAACCAAAATGAACATTGTTGGTGCTAAATTTATTACCGGCCCGTTATTTGTAACAACCGATATAATTAGTGCTAAAAATATGTTTGGTATTGGCCAAGACTTAGATGCTAGTGGTAATTTAAATATCTTTAATATTGGTAGCAATAACACTGGTTTAGATGGTTCTAAGCATTGGAAAACTAAAGTTAATATTAATTTTGGAGCCCAATTCTAAGTCGATAAATTTTTTATTTGATTTATTGATCCATTTATTAACATCTAAAAGCCCTAAATTTATAAGTAAAAATTTGGGGCTTTTTTTTGCCGATACTTATTCAGCAGTTTTATTTATTTTTTCAATTTGCCCCATTTCTTTTTGTACTGCTAAGATATATTCTTTCTTTTTTTGCTCAAAATATACTTGATTAATCGCATCATCTGGGTCCATTCCTGATTGTACTTTTTTAAAAACATCACTATTTATAAATTTACAGTACCAATAATTAGATTGTTTTTTATTGCCATCTTCTTTATAAAAAAAACTTAATTCTCTAAAAGCTGGTACATAATCTTGGGAAGCAGCTTCATGTAACAATCTGTAGGCTTCTTTGCGATCTAGTTCAACTAGATAACCTTCTCTAAAAAGATTTGCCAATTTATATTTAGCTAGCAAATGCCCGGCTGTTAATAAAAAATTAGATTTATTATTAAATATAAATTAAGATGGCATGCCAAATTTAAGTTAAATGGACGCTAGTGTTGTTAAATTAAAGCTAATTATAATGAAATTATAAAATTTTATAAGATCAGTAGAAATTGTTGATCTCACAAAAATGGATAAAACATTATTCAAACGAAGATACGTTAGTTGTATAGTTTTAACACAAGACCTGAGAATCTTATTGCAAACACGCGATGAAACCAAGGCATTTCCAGGATATGTTTCAACTTTTGGTGGCGGTATTGAAGCAAATGAAATGCCAATACAAGCACTAATTCGTGAGCTACACGAAGAGCTTGGAGCCAATGTAAATGAATCAGAAGTGATCAGTTTTGGCACAATAACCGATGCTATATCGAAATATACTGAATTAGTCTACCTCTATTTTTGGCATGATCATTTGGGAACAATTACAGGTTGTTATGAAGGAAAACCTCTATACTTTGATGACATTGATAGCGTTAAAATATATCCCAAAGTGATGGATTATGTACCTTGGTTATTAGAAGCTTGTAAAAATAGCGGAGTTTTATAAAAGGTAGTAGTCATGTATTTTAAAAAGCATAATGCTCCTGTCCCTGCAGAAAGCCTTGAAAGATTATTCAAATATTTTGATGCGGGAATTAGTATAAAAATTACTGACAAAATATCTCAGGATGTAGTGTGCCGCAGAAGTGGTAATGGGGGATGATTTATGATGAATTAATAGCTATTGCACAAGCTAATCTTACCCCACCAAGAGACATAAATTTTAAAAGTTAAGATCGTCTGTGGCTCGCCGCCAATATCAGTCTTTCTGTTAACTTTGTGATCCGAGCATTAGATTTATTTTTAACAGCAATCATCAAAGCTTTAATTTCTCCGACTAAAATCACTAATGATTTCCCACGAGTAACTGCGGTATAAATAAGATTTTTTTGTAACAAAGTATAATGTTGTAAACAAACTGGAATAATTACCACCGGATATTCTGATCCTTGAGATTTATGAATAGTTATTGCATATGCTAAATTAATTTCATCTAATTCGTCAAAATCATAAGTAATTAAACGATTGTCAAAATTAATTAACATACTAGAATCATTTAGATCTATAGAATCTATAATACCTATATCTCCATTAAATACTTCTTTATCATAATTATTTATAACCTGTATTACTTTGTCTCCAAGCACAAAATCTGTGCCAAATTTAGTTACTAAGTATTTTGGATTATTAAAATTAATATTAATTTTTTTTTGTAACAATGAATTTAATGCGGAAACACCGCCCGCACCTCTATTCATAGGAGACAATATTTGGATATCTTTGTGCAAATTAAAAGCAAAAGTTTTTTGAATACGATCTATAATTTTCAAAATTTTATCATGCAAGTTATTATCAGTAATTTTAATAAAATAAAAATCAGTTTTTGATTTATTATTAGATTCATGACTATCAGTATTGTTTTCTAAAATTGGTAATAGCCCTTGATTGATTCTATGAGCATTAATAACTATTTTTGAATTTGCTGATTGCCTGAAAATTTCTTGCAAAACAACAAACCTAAGGCAATCTGATGCCATCAAATCAGCAAGCACAGCCCCTGCTCCAATTGAAGGCAGTTGATCAGCGTCTCCCATTAAAATTACAGCACAATCGTTGGGTAAAGCTTTTAACAAACTAGAGAACATTAATAAATCAATCATTGAAACTTCATCTATTAGTACTAATTTTGCATCTAACAAGTTTTCTTCATTATATTTAAATTTGCGAGATTTAGGATCAAAAGCTAACATTCTATGTAATGTAACGGCCTGCATATTTGTTGACTCGCTTAAACGCTTAGCAGCTTTACCGGTTGGGGCACAAAGTAAGATTTTATTAGTTTGCGCAGCTAAAATATGCAAAATACTACGAGCAACTGTAGTTTTACCAACCCCTGGCCCACCTGTTATAATTACTAATTTATTTTGCACGGCAGTTCTAATGGCCAACAATTGCGAATTAGAAAATTTGATCTTAGAGTATTGTTCCATGCAAGTAATTTCTTTTTCAACATCAATTAAATTATGCCAAAATGGCTTGTCTTTGCTGAGTAATATCATTTGATCTGCAATATAGCATTCAGCAGCATAAACATGTTGTAAAAACACTAAATTATCGACAGTAAGATTGTAGGTATCGGAATTGATATCAACTGCTAAATTTTTCACTAACATATTATCATTATTTTCTACCACCAAACGTTTAGCTAACACTTCACGCTCTATAGCATTTTTAATCGTTTCTTCTGATATTTCTAATTGATCTTTGGTAGTATTAATTAATTCTTTTAATCGTATGGCACAATGCCCCATAGATATAGATTGTTGCAGTATAAACCTAACCCCAGCTTCTGCTCTAATAATTGAATCTTTGGCAACCCCCAAAGACAAGGCTAACTTATCTGCAATTTTAAATCCTATGCCATGAATATCTAATGCTAATCTGTAGGGATTTTCTTTAATTTTAATAATCGATTGTTCTTTATAGGTTTTATAAATTCTAACAGCTCTTGCGGTGCCAATGCCATGTTCATGCAAAAACATCACAATTTTTCTAACTTCTTTCTGACTATTCCAAGTAGCCATTATTTTCTCATAACGCTTAGATCCGACACCTGGCAAAGTTAATAATTTTTCTGGATTTTTTTCTATAATATCAAAAACTTCTATACCAAATTTTGCCACTAGTTTTTTCGCAAAAAAAGGCCCTACACCGTGTATTAAGCCGGAACTTAAATATTTTTCTATGCCTGCAATCGTGTTTGGTTTGCTCAAATTAATTGTTTTTGCTTGAAATTGCAGCCCATGAGTTTTATCTTTAAACCAATTACCGTAACAATTAGCATATTCACCAACCGTTATAGAGCAGGCCACACCGACAACCGTTATTAAATTTTGTGATTTAAAGGAAGATGTTTGGATTTTAATAACACAAAATCCATTGCTTTCGTTATAAAAAGTGATCCTTTCTATAATGCCAGATAGCTCTTCTAATGGTTTTACTTCGGTATAGTTCACTAACTGTCTCTTATGTTTTTTATAATTCAGTAACCGAATATAATATTGCCATTATTTTAAATATAAGTAAAATCAATGCTGTTATGAGTATTAATGATCTATACCAAGAATTAATTATTGACCACGGCACTTGTCCAAGAAATTTTTCTCTATTAGAAAATGCCAATAAACACGCTGAAGGTTATAATCCATTATGCGGTGACAAAATAATCTTATTTTTATTAATTAGAGACAATCAAATTATTCAGGCAACTTTTCAAGGGCATGGCTGTGCTATATCTACTGCCTCTGCTTCCATAATGACTGAAATTTTAGTAAGTAAAACTGTACAAGAAGCATCGCAATTATTCTGTGATTTTACTAATGTCATAACTGAAAGCAATCAGCAAGAAAGAATACAGTCACCTAACCCGATATTTCGTTTGCCAGATAAATTATTAGCTTTAGCTGGTGTAAAAAATTATCCTTCTAGGGTAAAATGTGCAACACTTGCCTGGCATACGCTACAGTCAGCATTAACAAAGGATAGCCAAACATAAATTATGTATACTTCAAAATTGTTTTTCCCAACCTTACGGCAAGCACCAAACGATGCAGAATTAATCAGCCATAAACTCATGTTAAGGGCGGGCTTAATCCATAAATTAGGTTCTGGTTTATATAGCTGGTTGCCACTTGGGGTTCGCATATTGCAAAAAATTGAAAATATCATTAGAACTGAACTAAATCAAATAAATGCCGGGGAAGTACTACTGCCAATTGTTCAACCCGAGGCTTTATGGGCAGAAACCGGCAGATGGGAAAAATACGGAGATATGCTCCTTAAGATGCAAGATCGCCATAAACGTAATTTTTGTTTTGGCCCGACCCACGAAGAGGTTATTACTGATTTGATCCGCAACTCTATTAGTAGCTATAAACAACTACCTATTTGTTTATATCAAATTCAAACTAAATTTCGGGATGAAATTCGTCCTAGATTTGGCGTTATGCGAGCCAGAGAATTTTTAATGAAAGATGCTTATTCTTTTCATTTAAATC
Source organism: Francisellaceae bacterium UBA6186 (assembly GCA_002422785.1). Lineage (GTDB taxonomy): Bacteria > Pseudomonadota > Gammaproteobacteria > UBA6186 > Azoamicaceae > UBA6186. The sequence continues at coordinate 13,078 of DITK01000040.1, read as the reverse complement.
AAGCTTGTTTAGAAAATACTTACCAACAAATGTTTATTGGATATAATAATATTTTTAATAAATTACAATTAAAATTTAGGGCCGTTCTTGCAGATAATGGCGATATGGGTGGTAGTACCTCGCATGAATTTCAAGTGATTGCGGAAGCGGGAGAAGATCAAATCGTCTATAGCGATACTAGCGATTATGCAGCCAATATAGAGCTAACCGATGCACAAAAGAATTTAACTGCCAGCGAGGCTGCCAATTTAAAAACTGCCAGAAGCATAGAAGTTGGCCATATTTTTCAGCTTGGTAAAAAATATTCCGAGGATATGCACGCCAAAATTTTAGATCAAAATGGGGATAGTAAAACCATGTTTATGGGGTGCTATGGCATTGGAATATCTAGGTTAGTGGCCGCTTGTATAGAACAAAAACATGATGAGCATGGTATAATTTGGCCAGAGGCCATTGCTCCTTATAAAGTAGTTATTATTCCAATAGGATTTCATCAATCGACTGCGGTTAAAGAATTTAGTATTAATTTATATAAACAAATACAAATTAATCTGGCTTTTAAAGGCGAAGTTTTATTAGACGATCGCACCGAAAGACCAGGAGTTATGTTTAAAGATCATGAATTAATAGGTATTCCACATAGAGTAGTTATTAATGAACAATTATTAGCAAGCAATATGCTAGAATATAAATCTAGAATTCAACCAGATCTAAAAATTATGTCTATTGAACAATTTTTAGAATTAATAACTAACCAACCAGCCATATCACAGGATCTTTAGCATGCATTTAGTAATAATATTATTCGCATTATTTGCCAGTCTTTTTACTTTACAAAAAGAAACTTTAAATTTTTCTGAACCGTTTTTTTTAGTAGGATTTAGAATGAGTTTAGCAGGATTACTACTGCTTGCTTATGCAAAATTTACTAATAAAACTTCTAAATTTCATATATCACATATTAAGCTTTTGGCATTATTAACTATGCTACAGATTTATTTAACCAATATTTGTGAAATTTGGGGATTAAAATATATGGAATCCTCTAAAGCTTGCTTAATTTATAGTTTATCACCATTTTTAGCAGCATTTATTGCCTTTATCGTATTAAAAGAAACCTTGTCTCCTAAAAAATGGCTAGGTATGTTTATTGGTTTTGTTGGTTTGATTCCTATTATGTTTACTCAAACTCAACAAGAATTTGCGTCAGGTAACATTTTTATTTTTTCTTATGCCGAAATATCTTTATTGATTGCGGTTATATGCAGTGTCTATGGATGGATCATATTAAAAAAAGTGTTACAAGATCTAAATTACTCTCCTATTTTTGCTAATGGTATTAGCATGTTGTGTGGTGGCATTTTAGCATTAATACATTCTTTCGTGTCAGGGGAGAGCTGGCAACCAATTCCGGTTAATAACATTTCAGCATTTTTAATTTATTCGATAATAATGTGTTTTATTTCTAATATGATCTGTTATAACTTGTATGGTATCTTATTAAAAAAATTTAGTGCAACTTTTATGTCTTTTGCAGGCCTTGTTACCCCAATGTTTGCATCTTTATTTGGTTTTATATTTTTACAAGAAGTTATTAGTTGGCACTTTTTTGCCTCTATGGCTTTATTTGCTATAGGTCTTATGATTTTTCATCAACAAGAAATTATCCATAATAAACTACCCAGCAATATTCTATAAATTACAAACGGCCAAATACCAATTTTATTAATATATTTAAAAAATAAAAATACAAAAAGAAAGCTGCTAATCATGGAACTAAAAAATCCACTAATTACAATTGGCATGCTTAATATTAATTGATTAGTCGTTATTAAGTCTAAACTTTGCTTAGATCCTGCTAAAAATATAACTGGTATAGATAACAAAAAAGAAAATCTACTGGCAACTAAAATATCAAAGCCTAATAATAACCCAGCAGTTAGGGTTACTCCAGATCTAGATACTCCAGGAATAATCGCAATCGCTTGAGCCAAACCAATTAAAATTGCATATTTTATGGATAACTGTTTTATATTAAGAATTTTTTTATTATGTTGATAGTAGTAATAAGCAATACCTAGTATTAATCCAAACAATATAGTAGTTATAGCAATTAAATTTACTGATCTAACACTAGTTTCAATAAAATGTTGGAACAATAAACCACTTAATCCTACTGGAATAGTCGCAATAACTATTAACCAAAAAAGTTTTGAATATTTTATTGCGGCAAAATTTTGTTTAAATTTTTGATCTTTTAAAAAATAACTTACGATGGCAACTAAACTACCTAGATGAATAGCTATATCGAATGGTAATCCAAAATCTTGCCACCCCATAATTTTTGGTAATAAAATCAAATGAGCTGTACTGGATACTGGCAAAAACTCAGTAAAGCCCTGCAGTACACCAAGCAATATGGCACGAACAATATCGATCATAACTTTAAAAATACTTTTTAAATATAAATTATTACAGATAAAATTATACACTAATCAAAAAAACTTACTATTTTTTGTTAATTATAATCAGTATGCAGAAAATGCTTAGTATCTTCAAAAGAAGTACTTAGCATTTCTAATACGCGACCACCGCCTCTTGCGACACAAGTAAGAGGATCGGGGGCTATAATGACTGGTAGTTGAAGCTTATGTTGAAAAAATCTATCTAAACCGTGTAATAATGCCCCTCCACCTGTCAAAACTATACCATTTTCTATTATATCGGCAACCAGCTCTGGTGGCGAAGCATCTAAAGCTGTTTGGATGGCCTTAATCATTTGCTGTAATGGTTCATTTAGTGCAATTTGGATATCTCTATTAGTAACAAGAACACTTATTGGTACCCCAGTTGCAATACTTCTGCCACGCACATTAACACTTTTTAATTGATCCACTTCTTGATCATAATAAGCACAGCCAATTTCCATTTTAATAAATTCTGCAGTGGATTCTCCGATAAGAATATTAAATTTTTTCTTAAGATAATTAATTATATTGTCATCACAACGATCACCACCAACTTTAGTAGAAGAAGAATACACTATGCCATTTAAAGATATAATCGCTATTTCTAAAGTTCCACCACCTATATCTACTACCATAGATCCATAAGCTCTTTCGATATTCATTCCAACACCAATAGCTGCGGCCACTGGTTCTTCAATTAAGAATACTTTTCTAGCCCCTGCTCTAAATGCGGATTCACGAATTGCACGATAATCTACTTGATTAGAGTTGCAAGGAACACAAATTAAAATACTAGAGTATGGTTTAATGAGCCTTTGTTCATAAATTTTCTTTACAAAATATTGCAACATTTTTTCTGCCGCACGAAAATTTGCTATAACCCCATCTCTTAATGGTCTAATAGTTTCAATATTTACTGGAGTTCTACCTAACATTTTTTTTGCTTCATTACCAACTGCCAAGATTTGATCTTGATCTTTAAGTATCGAAACAACTGAAGGTTCGTTCAAAATAATGCCATTAAATTTTTGATAAATTAAAGTATTAGCAGTCCCAAGATCTATGGCTATTTCATCATAAAAAAAATTTTTTATTTGTTTAAACATGATTTTTTATTTTTCTATATTTTTTGTTATATTTAAATATTAGTTGTAAAATACAATATTGCACGAAATGCCTGATATAAAAATTTTATTTGACTATAAACAAGCTGATATTTACTTGTTGTTCTCAGTTTTGGCTGGATAATATTTTTTAAATATTAAAATAACCTGATAATTATTTAATATTTATTAGTAATCTAATAATTTAATATAGATTACTAATAATAAACTAACTTGTACGGCTTAACAATTAAGACTTACTACTCTTATCAAGCAGTTTTGTACTTTTATCTGCATCTGCGTATTGTTGATTGTATAATCCAGTTAAATGGGAACGGCGTTCTGCAATTAAACGCGTAGCTTCACTGGCATCATGATAAGTGTATAATAATCCAGGCATCCAAAAAAGTGCCGATGCTACGTTAGTACCAGTCATACCTTTTTTAGAATTTATTTCTTCTTGAGCAACATCTAATTTTTGTATTTCATCCAAGAGTTGTTTTTTAGATAATTTATTATCACCAAATTGCACTGGTTGTATCTTTTTAGAACTAGCACAGCCAGTAATTAGTGGCATAATCAGCACTAATAATAATACCGTTTTACTGATGTGTTTAATGATTGATAATGACATACTATTATTCTCCAAATAAATTTTTATTTATACATGAAAAACAATATACTAATCAATAGTATTTAAATAATTTATTCACTTACACATAGTTAGTTTACAAATTATCTTTTTAATACTATAAAATCATTAATGAACAACCCAGATCTTAAAAAAAAAACACTGATTTTATTAATTATTATTATTTGTTTATTTAGCTGCAGTTACTGGTTATACGGTAAGTTTTATGTCACCACCGATTTAGCTATGCTCTAGTTCTAATAATTTCTCTGCAGCAGCGCGAATAACCTTATCAGGAATACCAGCTAATTTAGCAACTTGCAACCCAAAGCTTTTAGCAGCTGGGCCATCATGTACTGCATATAAAAATGATAACATGCCATTTTTTTCTGTGGCTGTTAAATGAACATTAGCTATTTGTTCTATTTCTTTAGGTAAATTGGATAGTTCTAAATAATGCGTAGCAAATAAGCAAAAACATTTATTAATATTAATTAAATATTTAGCAATAGCATAAGCTAAAGATAACCCATCGAAGGTGCTGGTGCCTCTACCTATTTCATCAATAATCACCAAACTTCTACAAGTGGCGTGTTGTAAAATATTAGCGGTTTCTAACATTTCCATCATAAAAGTTGATTTTCCCTGTGCTAAATCATCAGAGGACCCAATCCGAGAAAAAATTCTATCTATTGGCCCAATAATTGCATAACTTGCAGGTACAAAACTACCAATTAATGCCAATAAAATAATTATGGCATTTTGGCGCATATAAGTAGACTTACCACCCATATTAGGTCCTGTTATAACTAACATCTTAGTTTTGTCATTTAATAATAAATTATTTGGAATAAACATGGTTGCTTGCAATTGCTCTACCACTGGATGACGACCAGATTTAATATTCAATTCTTCTTGGCAGGTTAAAGTTGGCTCAGACCAATTTAAAGTCGCTGCTCGCTCAGCAAAATTAGCCAGCACATCTAGCATGGCAACAGAAAAAGCTGTTTGCTGAATTTTAATAATATGCCCTTGCAAAATTTTTAGCAGCTCATCAAAAAGAAATTTTTCTTTAGCAATAGCACGAGACTTACTGCTTAAAATTTGATCTTCCAATTGTTTAATTTCAGGATTAATAAATCTTTCAACATTTTTTAATGTCTGACGTCTGGTATAATAATTTGGTACTAATTTGCTTTGATTACGGCTTACCTCTATATAATATCCGTGAATTTTATTGAACCCGATTTTTAAAGTGGATAGTTTAGTTTTTTCTTTTTCTTGAATTTCTATTTTGGCTAAAAAACTATCTGCATCGTTATATATTGCTCTTAAATCATCTAACTCTTGATTATAGCCAGAAGCAATAAAACCTCCTTCTTTTAATATAACTGGTGGATTTTCTATAATCGCTGAATTTATTAATTGATACAATTCAGGGAAAGTATTTAAATTATCTAAAATCATTTTAAGCAATATAGTATCATGTGCCTTGTTATTAAGCAGATTAATTAATTCTGGCAAACGATCAAAAGTTTGTTTTAGCTGCAATAAATCTCTAGGTTTAGCTGACAAAATAGCTATTCTACTTATGATTCTTTCCATATCACCAATTTGATTTAATATAATGCCAAGCTCTTCAAAAATTTGATTGGTTTGCAATGTTTTAATCGCAGCATACCGTTGTTTTAATAAAGTATGATTTTTAATAGGTCTGTTTAACCAATTAAACAATAATCTACTACCCATAGCAGTTTTACAATTATCTAAAATATTTAACAATGTATTTTTTTTGCCATTGTTATCTTGATAATTCTGAATACTGCTACTTATTTCTAAATTTTTTCTAGTTTGTTGATCAATAATTACACTTTCATCTGTCGACTCTATATTTAAATGCTTAATATGCAACAGAGTATTTTTATGCATAGATTTCACATAAAACAATAAAGCACCAGCCGCCCACATGCTGGTTAAACATTCTTTATTATTTTCAATTAAGTAATTATTAATAAATTGGGTACAAAAATTTTTACCAAAATGATTGTTTAAAGATAATCTTGCTAATTTTTCGGTAAACTGCAACTGTTCAACTTCATTGATTGCGGTTTTAACTTGAATTATTGATCGATAATTTTCTAAATTTTTTGGAATAATAATTTCGGCAGGTTGTAATCTTTCTAATTCCCCAGCTAAATCCACATTATTTTTGACACTAGAGATATTAAACAAGCCAGTACTAACATCTAAAACCGCAAGACCAAACGATGAATTATTTTCTAAAATTGCCATAATTAAATTAGCTTGTTTATGATTTAATAATTCTTCTTCGGTAATCGTGCCTGGGGTTATAATTCTAGTTACTTGGCGTTCCATCGGACCCTTGGCGTTTACCTCGCCAACTTGTTCGCAAATAACGACAGTTTCACCTAATTTAATTAATTTATTAATATAATTATCTACCGTGTGACAAGGAACTCCAGCCATACTAATATCCTGACCTTCAGTTTTGCCACGCTTAGTTAAAGTAATATTTAATAATTTGGCAGCTTTAATAGCATCGTCAAAAAATAACTCATAAAAATCTCCCATACGGTAAAATAACAAACAATCTTGGTATTCCGATTTGATTTGCAAGTATTGCTTGATCATTGGAGTGTGAGTTGTAATTAATTGGTCTGACATATTAATATTTAAGCTTAATTCATAAATTATTGATTATTAATTAAGATTATATTATTAATTAGCTTCCTTGCCAAGAGACAAATATTATTTATAAATCAAACGAATGTCGTCTTCTAGAAAGTTTTGGTGCTTGAGGTTGAGATATCGGTTCTTGGGGTGAAATACATCGACTTAATTGCAAACCTGGCGGATCTCTTAAAAATTCAAATTCTAATATTACATTTCTTGTTGACTGATTTTCGCTGGAACTTGAAGATGGAAAATTATTATTAGGTAATCTTTGTAATATTTCTTGCAATCTGTAATTTTCGTTAATTAATAAGTTATATTTATATTCTATTGATTCTCTAGTAACTATGGAATTTATCAATTCATTGTTTAAACTATGTATTTTATGTTGAAATGACTGCACCTCGGAGAATCTTTGTTGTTTAATATATAAACAGTTGATATTTGATTTCTCACATTTTTTTTGCAATGTTAGGTTTTCTGTATATAATTTAGAATTTGTTTCTAATAACAATTGATTTGCTTGTATTAATTTATTTTGCTCAAGCTGTGCAACCACTAAAAGATTAGATATAAGATCATTTTCTGGATTTTTTTCTAAAAAATAACTTATAAATTCTAATGCAATATTAATTACTATATGATCAAAATTTTCACATTCATACTTGGTGGATACAATTTTTTGCAATATATCTATATAATAATTTAATTTCTTTAATGTATCTTCTCTGTTAAGCTCGGTTGTTTTTAATATATTATCGCCGTCAACAATTCTATTTATTAAAACAGCATAGTCTGGAATAGCAACACGGCAAAAGGCTAACATAATTAAATCTTCTTCGGTAAAAAAGATTTTTTGACAAAATTCTTCTTTGTTAAGCATGGAGTCAATTGCTGTAATAAATTTATTTTTAAAAGCACACCTAAATATTTCCTGTATTTTACATGTTTTAATATTTTCTTGATGAAAGTCTATATGATTTAACATAAGTATAAAATTAGATTCTGGCTGTACTACTAAATTATCGGCAGATTGTTTATCTATTTGGTATATTTTAGTATTAGTCAATTGTATAATTGGCATAATTATTGCTTCTATTTCATTGTTTGCCAAATTTACAGCAGGCCATGTTTTTATGGGGGAAACATTATATCGCTCTAACAATATTTTTATAGCATCTGAATTATTATAATTGGCTGCATTTAACAAGTACAAACTCAAAATTCGTTCATAATCAATATCAGACTCTGGATCAATATCAATTATAGCATTTATCAGGAAAATATATACCATTTGAGTTGATATTAAAAAAGGTTTATGTTGATGAAACTCAAAGATTAAATTAATATAATCAGCCTGCAATATCCCTTTTATTAACATTTGCTGGATTGTTTTTTTTATTTTAATCTTAAGATTAACATCTAATATGTTACCTTGTTGTTTTTCTTGCCATTCTTCATTGATGTTTGCATAATTAATAAATTTTTCAAAATTAGTTACAACAGCATAAAAATTGTTTTGAATCGTTAAACTTGAATTATTGCCAGATAAAATCTGATCCAGAAAAGATAAAAAACCGACTATATCTGGATTTCCAGAATCAACAGAGAATTTATAAGAAACTAATTTATGGTACATTTCAATATTATCGTTATATTAGATTTTTTCTTGAATAATCTAAATATAACGATAAATTTATCTTGTTAATATGTTTAGCTCAAAGTCAACAAAGTTTTGGTTTGTTATTAGTCTGCAAACATTGCTTGGTTCTTAATAATCTTTCATTCATACTAGTATGCCCATCACTTACTTTATTTTTTGGGCTGGAAGATCGATCACTTAATTTCGATATTTTTAGTGTGCCTGAATTATACCCAGGAGTAAATGAATCAGAATCATCTGTGGTTACTGAAGGCGTAATATCGTATTGCTGATTTTTTTTTAATTTTTCTTTATACTGAACGGTTAAATAATCATACTGCATTTGTAATTGATAATATTTATCCCATAAGCAATAAAAATCTAACTTCAAAGAATCGTGCTGACCTACAAAAAAGCTTGCTCCTGTTTTTAAACTTTGTATTTCGGCTTTCATATATAATATTCTATTATTAGCTATTTTATAATTCGATTCATAATTGTTCAAAAGTTTTTGCAACCTAATATTTTGTTGTAACAATGCTTGGTTTTGTTGCACCCATAACTCATTGTCTGTTAAATAATTTATATCCTTATGTAAATTAGAAGGATTTTTTCTTGATCGATTTTTTTTCCTCATACTCCAACAACACCCTATCACAAAATATTTTAAAGATTATACATAAAAAATCAATCATGTAAATATTTAAATTATTTTAAACAAATGTTTTTCAGTTCATAGCCATCAGAGTGGAATACTAAAATTTGAGCATTATCGTGCCAATCGCTCAAAACTATTCTAATAAAATGTTTATAATTATAAACATTTGGTTTATGAGTATGACCATGTATCATAATATCTGCTGAATACTGCTGCATAATCTGTGCTACTGTATCTTGACAAACATCATAAATAGCAGCATCGTTATTTTTATATTTATATTTATTCTTACTAATAGATCTTAATTTATTAGCGATTAAAATTTTTAATTTTATAGGTAATAAATTTGCTATAAACACAGTGATTGGGTTACGGATGATTTTAGTAAAATAAATATGCTTTTTATCTAAAGAACATAAAGAATCTCCATGGATCAATAAAACATTATGTCCATATAAACTTATTTTATGTATATCTGGTAAAATTTTGATATTGGTTTGTTTAGCAAATAATTTGCCAATTAAAAAATCTCGATTACCACGAATAAAATAAACTGGAAACTTTTCAGCAGCAGATTTTAAAATATTTTTAATGCTTTCCAAAAATGTATTATTTAAACGATCATCAATCCAAACTTCGAATAAATCTCCCAAAATGTACACAGCCTTAGTATCTTCTGGCAAAGTATTAAAAAACTTATAAAACAACGCACAGCTATCTGGAAATTGCTCGTTTAAATGTAGATCTGATATAAAAAAAATAGTCATAGTTACACAACTTTTTGTGCAATTTAGGGTTGCACTTACTTAAATATTATAATACATTTCACGGTATGACAATAAATATAAACAATAATATTAACCTGGCGATAAAAACTAGGTTTGCCCCCAGCCCTACTGGATTTATGCACATTGGTAATGCCCGCACCGCACTATTTAGTTACTTATTTGCTAAACATTATAGCGGCGAATTTTTATTACGTATAGAAGATACCGATCAAGAACGCTCTAAGCCAGAATATATAGATGCTTTATTTGAAGATTTAAGTGCTTTAGGAATTAAGTGGGATAACGAGGTTGTATATCAATCTAAAAGAACTGCCATTTATGAACAATTTTATGAACAGCTACACAACCAAAATTTAATCTATCGATGTTTTTGTTCAGAAGAAAAACTAAATATTATGCGTAAAATTCAACTATCCCAGGGTTTACCTCCTAGATATGCCGGTACTTGTTTAAATTTAACGACCGAGCAGGTTCAACAAAAATTAGCTAATCATGAGCCCGCTTGTTGGCGATTCAAAGTACCTAAAAATGTTATGGTAGAATTTAATGATTTAATCAAGGGCAAGCAAACTTTTAATAGTAACGATTTTGGTGATTTCATAATCAAGCGCCAAGATGGTGCATCGTCTTTTATGTTTTGCAGTGTTATAGATGACGTACTACAAGGTATAACTCATGTGTTGCGTGCTGAAGATCATGTTAGTAATACGCCGCGTCAATTGCTTATTTTGCAGGCACTGGGATTACAAGCACCAGAATATGGTCATTTTTGTTTGTTAATTAATGCCGAAGATAAAGCTGGAAAATTATCTAAAAGAAGTGGTAGCGAATCTATACACAATTTATTAATAAACGGATACTTACCGTTAGCATTATTAAATTATTTATCTAGGTTGGGACATAGTTATATTTCTCAAGAAAATCATTTATGTTCTATGCAAGAATTATATTTAAATTTCAATATTGAACATACTACTTCTAATTCTGCCAAGCATGATATTAATCATTTAAAATTTTGGCAAAAGCAAGCAATGCTTATAATTGAAAATGTAAGATTATTACAAATACTACAACAAAATCCAGAATTTTTACAGATTTTTAATAAAAGTTTTAACAACAAAATAGATCCTCATAATTTAGAAGATTTTTTAAATCTAGTCAAAACCAATATTTTAATGCCACAAGAGGCAATTATTTGGGCAAAAAAATTATTTGCTAATACTTTACAAGAATTGGAATTAGCAATAGAGACTGAAAATGCTATCACACACATTGATCATAAATTTTTAGAAATATTACTAATTAATGATAATTTTAAGGATTTATGCACCCAATTAAAATCCTCAGGATTTACCGGTAAAAATTTATTTATGAATTTAAGATTAATACTTACTGGGCAAACCTCGGGCCCAGAATTACATAAAATTTTTGATATTATGGGAGCCGAAAGAATACAACAACGAGCAGCACAAATTCTTAAGCTCATAAAAAATTAGTAAATAGTATGCTGAAAATTTATAATACTATATCTCGTAAAAAAGAAGAATTTGTTCCAATTAATGATGGTCAAGTTAGTATCTATGTATGTGGAGTTACGGTATATGATTATTGTCATATAGGGCATGCTCGTACTTATTTATTTTTTGATACAGTAACTAGATATTTCCATTTTCTAGGCCATAAAGTTACCTTGGTCAGAAATATTACGGATATAGATGATAAAATTTTAAATAAATCTAAACAAAGCCACCAATCTTTTGAATACATAACAAAAAAATTTATTCATGCGATGCACGAGGATTTTGCAGCTCTTGGTTTATTAAAACCACAATTTGAGCCTAAAGCTACCGAATTTATTACAGAAATGCTGCATTTAATCAATATTTTATTATCTAATAACTATGCATATATAGGCAATAATGGTGATGTTTTTTATAATGTTAGCAAATTTAAAAATTATGGCTTATTGTCTAAACATAATTTTAATAATATGCAGCACACTGATAGGCTAGAGCAAGAAGTACAAAATTCTAAACATCATTCCCAAGATTTTGTATTATGGAAATTAGTTAATCACTCAGAACCAGGATGGCAATCTCCATGGGGATATGGTAGACCAGGTTGGCATACCGAATNNGTGGTGGTTTTGATTTAATGTTTCCACATCATGAAAACGAAATCGCTCAAGCTGAAGCTGTAACCGGTAATACTTTTGTTAATTATTGGATGCATGTTGGGTTTTTACAAATTAATCAAGAAAAAATGTCTAAATCTAAAGGTAACTTTACTCTTATAAGAGATCTTTTAAAAGAAGTACATCCTGAGATAGTGCGTTATTTTATGTTATCTTCTCATTATCGTACTCAAATAGAGTTTTCTTATGATAAGATACATGTTGCTAAAAATTCTTTAGAGCGACTTTATATGTCTCTACGTAATTTGTCTAATTCAGATCCTGATGATATTAATTATTCCGATCCTATTTATGTACAATACGAAAAAAAATTTAAAGATGCTATGAACGACGATTTCAATACTCCATTAGCATTAACTGTATTATTTGAATTATCTAAAGAAATAAATATTATTAAAGAAAAATCTATAATTCAAGCTAATTCTTTAGCCATAACCCTAAAAAAACTAGCTAATAGCTTAGGATTATTATTAATTGATGGCGAAACATTTTTACATACCCAAACTCATAATAATATAAATATATCTGAACAAGAAATTGAAAATTTAATTGCTGAGCGTAATAAATTGAGAACAGCAAAAAATTGGCAAGCGGCAGATTTAATTAGGGATCAATTAGCAGAACAAGGAATTTTTCTAGAAGATAATGGTGCAGATACTATTTGGCGAAGATAAAAATTATCAAGTAAATTGTTTAATAATCTTGCTATGCTGAGGAAATTTATTGATTAATTGTTTACGACAAGCTCTAGTACAATCCTCTACTGCCCAGCTTGGCGAACTGGAACAGCCTATAAAAGCATATTTTTTGTTTGCTAGTTTTTTAATTTTTGATTTGCTTTTTGGTGGATACAACATAATAGCTACATAAGTATTCGACTCAACAGTTAATTGTAGTTTT
>DITK01000048.1 GCA_002422785.1 Francisellaceae bacterium UBA6186 | reverse complement strand
ATATGATTATTCAGAAAAAAAGAGAAACAACAAATTTGACCGAAACAATAAAACAACGTGTTCAAAAAATTAATCAGGCGGTTTTGGATGTGGTAGGCAAAAGATCTAATGTGCAGCAAGAATTTATTGACAAGAAACAACTATTGAACACTGAACTAATTATTACTAATAATAATGAACTTAAACAACATCTAGAAAAAATGCTACTTGATTCTTTAGCTGCAGCACAAGCATACAAAGAAAAAATCCAGATAAAAAAAACAGTAACAACTGTAGAGCAAGCGTACAGTCAAATTAAAATAGCAAAAATACTTTCTAATATCTATTCTTTTAGATGCTTAATTACTGAGGAACAAATAAAAATTATTAATGAACTAAATAAATCTATGGTACAAATGAAAAATAATTTATTAACCACCGAAGAGCAACAAGAAGCACTGCAACAATTGATTGATCCCATAATACACCAATCTGCCGTGGCGAATTTAGCAAAAGAACATCTTAATATAAAACCTGAGGGTATTTTGACACAAGCCATGACTGCAGTCGGTAATTTTGTAACCCACCCAACAACACAAGCAACTGTGGCGGCTGCTATGGTTGGCTGGTTATTAGGCACTGCGGTTACAACCATTCCCAGCAGCTCATCTTTAATCAACAATATACTGTCATTTTCAGCACCTTATATGCCTCAATCTATCAGCAATTATCTACAAGGATATTTAGGTAATAATTTAAGCATAAATAATACGGCAAACATAATCATGCTAACAACCGCAGCCGGAGCATTTTTAGGATCTAAATATAATGCAACAAAGATCATTTTGAAACCGTTAAATTATATTGGCCAGGAAATGTCAGACATTTATAATAATTCCAAACACAAATCATACCCCAACCGTATATTACGTTTAGGGGTTATATTAACTACTGCTGCGGTTACGGGAGCCAGCATGGTGGGGTTGGGGTATGTGGCAGCTATACCTATTACCACTCCAATAATTGCGAGCGTAGTTATGTTTGGCAGCTTGGTTACTACTGTGGTGGTTGCAGCTTCAATAAAACTATCAAAATTAATATCAAATAGATTCACCACAGATAACAATTTAAACCAACCTACTACAGCCGCAATTAAATTATTTGGGAATAACTCAGATATTGCTGAAAAAGTTATCGGGTTTTTAAATAAAAAAACAAACAAACTCACAACAACATTAGAACAATCCAAAAATATGTCTCATCAACAAAAAAGATTTCTAGAGAAATGTAACAACGACTTAAATGAAACATTGGAATTAATTCAAAACGGAGATTACAATTATAAAAAAATATGGCGCAATGGCACCGCTGGTTTAAGAAAAGATCTATATCAATTTGAAGAAGATATTAATCATAACAAACTTAAAAATATAGATCCTAATTTTATTGTAAATAGTTTATTACATATAACATCAGAGGAGAATACTCAAGAAAGAAGATCTTGTTTTGCCGAAGAAAGCACTAAGACAACTATTGATTTTAATCAAAATATGGAACAATTAATCTATATCAATCATATTATGATGTTTCAAGAAGATCTTCCTGCTAAAACACAGAAAGAATTAAAAGAATTGTCAGAACTACATAAACCTGCAGCAAACAGCTCTGCCTTAGTTGTTTCGCCACCCGAATGCCCACCATTACTACCTGAACCACTAATTAAATCACCAACATTGCTGAATAATTCTAAACCTCCTAGCGGTTTTATAGGAGAAATACAAAAAACATTTAATCAAACTATGAACCGCAAACCATAAATAGCAAAACAATTAGTTTTTGCTATTTTACTGCTGTATAATAGCTCTAATAATTAACTTTAAATTACAGCTACATTAATATGGAAAATCTAATTAATACAAAACTATACTTATTATTGTGGATCTTATGTTTATTAGCAATCGGCAGCTTTTTTTTAACTATCAATTTACCTTTGATCGGCGAAGAAGGCGTATATACCAATGCTGCATTGGAAATGATTTTTGCTAAACAGTATAAATTTGCAACTTTGTACGGCACTATTTACCCGAGACCGCCACTGTATAATTGGTTAATTATCTTATTTAGCAACATATTCGGTGCTAAAAATATAGTGCTTAGTGCCAGGATGGTCGCCATAAGTGCTACAGCAAGTATGGCTATTACTGTATTTTATACTACCAAACATTTATTTGGTTTTCATCTTAACCACCACAACCAACATATACCGAGCCACAAGTCGGCTGATAAAAAAATACTTATATTGGCACTATTATCCACTGCTATTTTTTTAAGTGGAGATGTATTATTTAAACGTGGGTGGCTAGCATATTCTGATCCAATATTTGCCATGTTTGTTTTTGATGGTATGGTATTGTTATTATTAGGCACAATTAACAATAATTTATGGTTAATTGTTTTGGCCAATATCTGTATATTTTTGGGATTTTTATGCAAAGTACACACAGCTTATATTTTTTATGCGATAACTTTATTAGTGCTGCTATGTAGCCGCTATAACAAATATTTATTACAACCAAAAATTATGTTTTTACATATTTTATTTATAATTCCATTGATACTATGGAATTATAACTATCAAGAATCAGATTGTTTTTTCACTATCTTTAATCATATAAAAAAATTAACAGGTATATCACATAATGATGAAGGTAATTTATTAAGAAATGTTATTTCATTCCCTATCCAAACGGTAGTTGCATTGCTACCTGGTAGTTTAATTACGATATTCGCCGCCAAAAAATTATTTGATAACAAATATAACATGGATTATATTATAAAAATTTTATTATTGATAACGATCCTTAATTTTATTCCTTATTGGATTGCATCACAAACTAACATTCGTTATTTATTACCGATTTATCCATGTTTCGCTATAATAATTACTTATATAATTTGGCAAGCAAATTATATCAAGCAAACTATTGTGTTGTTATTTATCGGGGTTTTAATAAAATATTTTGTGGCTATATTGTGGTTTCCATATCAATATACTGTTAAACACGGCAATGCCACCTTGATTGCTGAAGATATTTTGCTACATACTAATCAGGATCCATTATATATCCATGCTTTTTCTGCTACAGGCTTAAGAATAGCTGGGGCTATCAACAAAATTAATTGGCCAGGCAAACCATTACAAGAAAAAATTCCAACTACTGGTGCTTATTTTATGATCCAAGAAAATAAGTTGACAGATTTACCAGTTAATTTAAAAAATGTTGTTTTTATAAAAAGTTATAAATTAAATAAAGATCATATTTTCTTATATTGGTATAATTAATTTATCATAAATAATTTGCTAATTTATTGGCCGTAATCGCACCGTGCCTAATAATTATCGGAGTATCAATTAATGATACAATAGTAGATTCTGTGCCAATATTACATTCTCCGCCATCTAACACAAATAATTTATTATCAAATGCATTTTGTGCTTGCAAAAAATTTTTACTACTTGCGTCTCCCGATTTATTAGCAGAAGAACCAATTATTCCCGAATTAAAATTTTTTAATAATTCCAGAGTCACTGGATGATTAGGTATCCTAATTGCAATGCTATCTTTTCCTGCGGTTAATAAATTAGATACTTTGCTGGATTTTTTAACAACTATAGTAAGCGGTCCAGGCCAAAAATTTTCTACTAAATTAAATAGTTTGGTCTTTAAACCGCAGCTATTTAAACTGTCTTCATCTATCCAATGATAAATATGCTGAATATCTGGCAACAACACTGGTAGAGCTTGAGTTGTCGGACGATTTTTTAATTGAAAAATGGATCTAATAGCAGCAGTAGAAGTGGCATCTGCACCTAATCCATAAACTGTATCGGTGGGAAATAATACGGGCTTACCTTGTTTTAATAAATTTACTGCAATTTCTATTTGATCACAAATCATAAATCATATTTAAAAAATTAGTTGCTAGAAATCCGATGCGCCCGAGAGGATTCGAACCTCTGGCCTTTGGCTCCGGAGGCCAACGCTCTATCCAGCTGAGCTACGAACGCAAATTTTAGATTTATACCTTAGGATAATGGTCAGGAAATCCTAGCTTAGCAACTTTAGTTATAATAGCAGCTTTAGCTATAGCTGCTGGTACCAGCTCTAACAACCTAGGATCTAAAGGCTTAGGTACTAAATATTCTCGTCCAAACTCTAAATGTTCTAATTTATAAGCTGATAAAACTTCTGGAATCACCGGCTGTTTCGCCAAATCTTTAATAGCATTAACGGCTGCAATTTTCATCTCTATATTAATTTTACTTGCTCGAACATCCAATGCTGCTCTAAAAATATATGGAAAACATAAGGTGTTATTCACTTGATTTGGTAAATCAGAACGACCGGTCGCTATAATCAAATCATTCCTAGTAGCTAATGCTACCTTAGGGTGAATTTCTGGATCCGGGTTAGCCATAGCAAAAACTATAGGGTTTTTAGCCATAGTCTTTAACATATCTGGTGTTAATAAATTAGCTTGAGATACGCCTATAAAAACATCTGCCCCATGAACGGCATCGGATAAAGAACGTTTACTTGTTTTAATAGCGAATTCTTGTTTATATTTATTTAAATCTTGCCTTTCAGTATGAATAACCCCTAGCGTATCTACCAAACATATATTTTCTTTTTTTAGCCCCATATTTACTAATAAATTTATAGTAGCAATACCGGCAGCTCCCGCACCTACGCAGGTGAGCTTTATTTGATCTAAAGTTTTGCCCTGCAACTCTAAGGCATTCAATAGCCCTGCGGCTACCACAATTGCTGTACCGTGTTGATCATCGTGAAATACCGGAATATCTAATTTTTTAACTAGGGCTGTTTCTACTTCAAAACATTCTGGAGCACGAATATCTTCTAAATTTATCCCACCAAAATTTAAAGCTATCCTGCTGACGGTGTCAATTAGCTCTTTAGGATCTAAAGCATCCACCCCGATATCAAACCCATCGATATTAGCAAAACGCTTGAACAGCATGGCTTTACCTTCCATCACTGGCTTACCGGCTAAAGCTCCGACATTACCTAAACCTAAAACAGCGGTACCATTACTTATTATTGCAACTAAATTACCTTTGTTAGTATATTTATAAGCGTTTTCAGGATTTTCTGCTATTTTTCTAACCGGTGATGCCACCCCAGGAGAATATGCTAAAGAAAGATCTTTTTGTGAGTTAGCAGGTTTTGATAAACTAATTCTAAGTTTTCCAGCTGGATATGCGGAATGATAATCAAGAGCTTCTTGATAAAATTCTGCTATTTTTTTTGAATCATTAACATCATCTAAAATACTCATAAATACCCTAATATTTATAACAAAATTTGATTATTTAGCTTTTGGCTTATCTCCAATATTTTTATCTGCTTTATTTTTTATAACTTTTTTGCTGCTAGTTGATTTTATAGTAGCAATAGTTGCAGTTTTTTTCTTTTTGTCTTGGAAATTGGTAAATTTGCTATTAAAATTATCTACTCTTCCAGTTGTGGCAATAACTTGCTGTTTACCAGTGTAAAATGGATGGCATTTATTACATACTTCTAAGTGTATAACTTTACTATCAAGTGCTGAGTTAAAATAAAATTCGTTAGAACAAACGCACTGAACCAGCACTTTGTGCATTTGTGGATGAATATTAGATTTCATAAAGATACTTCCGCTTAATAAAAAATTGTAAACTAATAGCTTGCAGTGGTGATAATATATAAAATACCAATTAAACTCAACCATTAAATATTTATACTGACACATAAGGCATCATGCTAAATAACAAAGGTATTGTTAATAAGATAGGAATTTTCGATAGTGGGATTGGCGGTTTAACCGTTGCTAGAGCTATTAATGAGCTTTTGCCTTCCGAAAAACTACTTTATATCGGCGACACAGCCCACTCACCATGGGGTGATAAATCCCGATCCCAAATTATACACTACACCAACTCGTTGATAGGCTTTTTATTGAAACACAACTGTAACATTATTGTAATTGCATGTAACACGGCCAGCTGTGTTGCCCTTGAGTTCGTGGTGAAACAATTTCCTAACATCACAATATTTAACGTAATAGATCCAACAATCTTGTATTTAGCACAGTTGGATTTTAATAATTTTAACAACATAGGTATTATTGGCACCAAACAAACAATTAGCAGTAAGGCTTATAAACATAGGATAGAAAAATTGCAAGTCTCATTACCAGTTACTAATAAATCCAACATCAAATCACTAGCCACACCGCTGCTGGTACCTTTAATAGAAGAAGGCTGGATAGATACCCTGGCAACCGATTTAATTATTGAACAATATTTGTCGGAACTTAATTTAAGTGACCAATCAATATTAATTTTAGGCTGTACTCATTACCCCATACTAAAACAGCAGATTCAGAATTATTATCTTCGACTAAACAAACAAATTATGATCATAGATTCTAATTTGTTAATCGCAACCCAAATAAAAAATTTTTTGCAACAACGTGAGCAATTAAATATTAACCCCTCGCCGAACACTAATGATTTTTATTGTACTAGCAATAGCGAATTTTTTTTTAAAACAGCAAAGCAGTTTTTTGCAAATATTTCATTAAATTTTCTACCACTGTGGGAATAGGAGAAAAACATGACTGCAAAAATAATTGCATTCGCTAACCAAAAAGGCGGAGTTGGTAAAACTACTTGCTGTATTAATTTAGCGGCGGGCGTTGCCGCTCTAAAAAAAAAGGTGTTGCTGATTGATTTAGATCCGCAGGGAAATGCCACCATGGGAAGCGGCTTTAATAAGCTAGAGGCTCAATTTACCTCTGGAGATGTGCTGCAAGAAAAAGTCTTGTTATCTAGCGCCGTCGTCATGGGGGCTGGTTTTGATTTGTTGCCAAGCAATATAGATGTTACCGAAGCTGAAGTTAATTTATTGCAACACAGCAACAGACAACATAAATTAACATTGGCTATAAAACCGATATTAGCTAATTATGATTTTATTTTTATAGATTGCCCGCCATCTTTAAATATTTTAACTCTCAATGCCCTAATTGCCGCAGATTCTGTGTTGATTCCGATGCAATGTGAATATTATGCCTTAGAGGGGCTATCTTCATTAATTAACACTATCGAAGATATAAATAATCTTAATGAAAAATTATTTATTGAAGGAATAATTAGGACTATGTACGATGCGCGCAATAAATTATGCCAAGATGTATCGCTACAACTGGTAGAACATTTTGGTAGAATAGTATATAGTACGATTATTCCAAGAAATGTTAGGTTAGCAGAAGCACCGAGCTATGGGTTGCCAATATTATCCTATGACAAAAATTCAGCAGGAGCAAAGGCGTATCTCAAATTAGCAAAAGAGTTTTTGCGTAACAACACCAACAACAAACGAATTAAGCAACAAAACACATCTAAGGAAATATCATGAGCCAAAAAAAAAGAGGGTTAAGCCGTGGTTTAGATGCATTATTAGCAATAAAACATACCGCCAATAACGAAATTAACACTAACAACAGTGGAAATGTTATTGGTCATTTAACAATTGACCAGCTAATACCAGGTAAATTTCAGCCGAGAAATTCTATTACGCAACAAGAATTAGCCGAGCTCGTAGACTCGATCAAAACTCAAGGAATTATACAGCCATTAATAGTTAGACCATTATCAACTGGTAATTACGAAATCATAGCAGGAGAAAGACGTTGGCGAGCTGCAACTCTTGCAGAATTAACAGAAGTTCCAGTTATCATTAAAGATGTTAACGACAAAGATGCATTAACTATAGCTTTAATAGAAAATATTCAGCGAGAAAATTTGAATCCTTTAGACGAAGCAATAGCTCTAGATAGGTTGGCTAAAGAATTTGCGCTAACCCATAATGAAGTAGCCGTAGCTGTCGGCAAATCAAGAACAGCCATAACTAACTTATTAAGAATTTTACAATTACCAACAGGAATCAAAAAACTGCTAGAAACAAAGCAACTAGATTTAGGTCATGCTAAAGTTTTACTAGGTGCCCCAGTCCATTTGCAATTACAATTTGCCAACAAAGTTGTAGCTGAAAATTTATCGGTAAGATCTACCGAACAACTAGTAAGCAAATATCAACCAGATGTTACCGCCAATTTGAATAACACCGTAAATAACAAGTCGAAACTGCAGCTATCCTGTGATCCTGATGTTATGAAATTAGCACAACAGTTGAGTGATACTTTAGGCGCCAAAGTGAATATAGTTGCTAAAAATAATTCCAGCAAAGGTAAATTAATAATTGCATATAATTCTTTAGAAGAATTACAAGGAATTTTAGAACATATTAAAATTACTGAAGATTATTAATAAACACATATTAATAAAGCTATACAACGATTGCGCTATGAACAGACATAGATACTAAAATATTATTATAATCATACAAAGATGCTTTAATACAGGAGATTAATTCTAAACGTAAATTCTTATAATCTTCCTCATCGTTCGATAATGCTACGATATTAGCCAATAACAACATGTCTTTAAATCTATATTTAAAATGAAATAAAGTTTTTAAATGCTGATTACACAGTTTTGTGGCTGTAACCGTACTATTAACTAGTGGAATATTATATTCTTTTTTACAGCCAGAACAATCATTGGCGTGCGGCTTACTCATAATTGATACCTAATTTTTACTAATCTCAAATTACATTATTATAAAAAAAGATATTGTGCTAAGATTTTATTACCCTTACTTTGGTGTAACATCCTTATTGTTCCCTGTCAACAAATATATGTAATAATACCTACATGGGCTTATTTTAAGCACAATGCCAATGATTTAATTAAAGCAAGATTATAAATTATTAAACATCAATATTAACGGCTAACAAAGCATTCACTTCTATGAATGCTCGGCGCGATTCAACATCATCCCCCATTAAAGTTGTAAACATCTCATCAGCTGCGACCGCATCTTCAATTTTCACCACCACCATATAGCGCACCGATGGATCCATGGTGGTTTCCCACAACTGCTCAGGATTCATTTCACCTAAGCCTTTGTATCGTTGTATTTGCTGTCCACGTTTTGTTTCATTCATCAACCAATCTATTGCCATTTTAAAGCTCGTTACCGTTTTTATTTTCTCACCACGCTGTATATATGCATCGGCGGCCAGCATACCATCTAAAGCGGCACTGAGCGTGCTTAGCAGCTTATAATCCTGGCTTAAGAAAAAATCGTAACTAAACTGATATATACTTTCCACTTCGTGCATTATGGTCGCAATCTTTGGTAAAAATATTTTTCTTTCACCGCAAAACTCTGGCGTTATCTGGTACTCCACCCCTGGCTTACCATGTTGTTGTACTTGTTGCTGCAGCTTGTTACACCAATCGATAACAACTGCCTCTGTTGATAATTGATAGATCTCTAAACCTCTTAAACTAATCAAGCCTTCTAAAATTTCTTGGGGATACAGTTTGGATAAACGTTTAATCACCATTTGCGCTTCGCGATATTGCATAATTAAATTATGTATTTTTTTAGTATGAATAGGCTCGTGATTTTTTGCTGGGTAAAATAACGTATCCTCTAGTGCTAAATGAACTAGATGTTCTTCTAAAGCACCATCGTCTTTAACATATCTCACCTGCTTCCCTTGTTTGATTCGATACAAAGGTGGCTGCGCAATATAAATATGGCCCCTTTCTACCAACTCTGGCATTTGTCGATAAAAAAATGTTAATAACAAGGTACGAATATGGGAACCATCTACGTCAGCATCTGTCATAATAATTATTTTATGATATCTAAGTTTATCTGGAGTATATTCTTCTCTTCCTATACCGCAGCCTAAAGCCGTAATTAGCGTGCCAATTTCAGCACTATGAAGCATCTTATCAAATCTAGCTTTTTCAACATTCAAAATCTTACCCTTTAGTGGTAAAACTGCTTGCGTCTTACGATCTCGAGCTTGTTTAGCCGATCCACCCGCGGAATCACCTTCAACTAAAAATAATTCGGACAATTTAGGATCTTTTTCTTGACAATCAGCAAGCTTACCCGGAAGCCCAGCCACATCTAAAGCCCCTTTCCTGCGAGTCATTTCCCTTGCTTTCTTGGCCGCTTCCCTAGCTCTCGCTGCATCAATTACTTTGCCAATTATTAATTTGGCTTTTGCCGGGTTTTCTTGCAAGTATTCTTGTAATTTTTCGGCTAGCACCGCCTCCACCACAGCTTTAACTTCCGAAGAAACTAGTTTTTCTTTCGTTTGAGAAGAGAATTTAGGATCCGATACCTTAACCGACAACACCGCAGTTAAGCCTTCTCTGGCATCATCGCCAGTTGTTACAATTTTTTGTTTTTTGGCAATACCGGTTTCTTCAATATAGTTATTTAAAGTACGAGTTAAAGCATTTTTAAACCCAGACAAATGAGTTCCGCCATCTTTTTGTGGAATATTGTTAGTGTAACAAAAAACATTTTCTTGGTAACCGTCATTCCACTGCATCGCAACTTCAACGACCATATCTTGTTTTTCACACAAAATATAAAACACATCCGGAGTAATTAGGGTTTTATTTCGATTCAAATGTCCTAAAAACTCTTTAATTCCTCCATCATAACAAAAAAAGTCTTTTTTGCTGGTTCTTTCATCGAACAACTCAATTTTGACCCCACGATTTAAAAATGACAGCTCCCTTAACCTTTTTGCTAACATGTCGTAACTAAACACAATGTTGGTAAAAATTTTCTGACTAGGTTTAAAGGTGATTTCCGTACCACTGCCGGTTGTGTCACCTTTTATTTCCAAAGGAGCAAGCGGTTCGCCACACTGATAAAACTGTTCATATATATGATTGTTTCTTCTGATTAACAGGTGCAACGTTTCTGATAACGCATTAACAACCGATACCCCAACCCCGTGCAAACCACCAGACACTTTATAAGAAGAATTATCAAACTTACCGCCAGCATGCAAGATAGTCATAATAACTTCTGCAGCGGATTTACCTTCCTCTTCATGTATATCCACGGGAATCCCACGACCATTATCCTTAACCGTGACAGAATTATCTGCCCTGATAATAACGTCAACCTTCGAGCAATGCCCAGCCAACACTTCATCTATAGAATTATCAACCACCTCGAACACCATATGGTGCAGCCCTGTACCGTCATCAGTATCTCCAATATACATTCCAGGGCGCTTTCTAACTGCATCCAGGCCTTTTAAAACTTGAATACTTGAAGAATTATAAGAATCCCCAGAAGATGCGGGAATAAGATTTATATTGTCAATGTTTGCCATGAATTGTCTCTTTCAGTTGTAAATGATATAGATGTATCTGTTTTATTAAATCTTGGTATACGCAAACCACCAGCACAACCTAGGCCAGCAGATAATTTTGAGAACCTTATGTTAGCACGTTAAAATAATATTGATTCTCAGCAAAAGTGTCAACTTAACTTGAAGTATTGTTAACATTTATCAATCATGTTGACTTATTGTTAGGCAACATGGTGGCCACACGTTTATCTCTGCCCCACGTTCCACGTGGAACATGCATCAACAGTCCTGATTTTCCTTCTCACGCTCAGCTTTAGTGATTACCCCGCCCACAACATGAAACCAACAACATTCCTTATCTGACCAAATATCCAGCAATGCTTCTTTGCCGGTCCCGGTAATGCAAATTTGCACATCTTTTTTTAAGGACAACAATCCTTGGATAATTTTTTTTATATTTACCTCATCAAGCTCGGCAGACAAATCATCAATTAACAGTATACTAACAAAACCTTCCCTTTCAGCATTAATTTTTATGAACTTAGCTCTGGCTAAAACCATAGCCAAGGACAGCACCTTTCCTTGGCCTCGAGACAAAACGTCTTTAGCAGCAACTCCATTAATTAAAAAAAGTAGATCTGCTCGGTGCGGCCCACAGCCAGTAGTTCGAAATTTAAGATCATGATTAATGTTTTCAGCTAATTTTGCTCGCAAATCTCCGCTCCAACCATGAAACAACCTTATTTCAGGTTTAATTCCAGAATCAAGGCCCAAATTATCAAACATTTGCTGCCAAATTGGTTCAAATTTATGCCATACCGATTGCCTAGCTATTTTTATTTTTTCAGATAAATCGGCAAACACCGCATCCAGCGGCGATAATATGGTCATAACCTTAGCGTCCGGCTTTTTTAAAATATTATTACGTTGTTTTAGAGCTCTATTAAAATCTCGCCATAAGTTATGGTAATTATTTTTGGTGTAAAACACCAGCCAATCCAAAAATTTTCTACGCAGATCTGGCTCTTTAAAAACCAGCCTACTACTTTCATCGTTCATCAATTGGATTGGAGCCAGCATAGCAATATCTGTGCCCCCCGCAACCTCGCCTGCTATTTCGCTGATTTTATCTTGGTTTCTGGTTTTTAAAGAACCAACTTTAATATGTTGATTTAAATTTTTGTCAGACAAAGTCGCCATAACCTTGGCATAATCACTATTAAAACTTATTAAATTATTAGTTTTAACAGACCTAAAAGAGCGCCCTACAGCTAAAAAATATATACTTTCCAATATACTGGTTTTGCCGCCACCGTTGGCACCAAAAAAAGCATTGACACCAGGAGAAAAATGTAATTCAGTATATCTCAAATTTCTGACTCCATCGATCTTAATACTTTCGATTAACATCAAATTTGCATTGGCATTAAAACATAGGAACCAACCAAGGCAGGATCCTGGATCAGCGCACCAGAGGTGGCATTTTCTACTTTAAATATAACTAGATCAGATTGAATGTTAGATAAAAAATCTAACAAATATTTTATATTAAAACAAATTTCAACTGTTGGGCCATCAAAAACGGCTGGTACATTTTCTGTGGCAAGATCGTTTTGTTCGTTTTTGCCTGTAATAGTCAGGGTATTGTCAGAAAAACCCAATTTCACCCCCTGAGATTTATCCCCCAAAAGAGCCAACACCCGAGACAGACAACTTTTTAATTGTTCTCGATTAACAGTTAAAACTTTGCTGGTATTTTGTGGAATTAATTTTTTAAAAGGAGGAAAAGTTGCAGTGAGCAGTTTAGATGTATAGGTAATATTATTCACAACAATTCTGAAATGATTTTCCCCAACGCTTATTTTCGCCCAAAGATCTAACGCCACATCAGACATAATTTTCAAAATGTCAAACACGCTTTTTCTGGGAATTAAAATTTTAACAGGCACCTTTAGATCAGCAATTGCCTTGTTATTTTCTGCATTTAACGCTTGCCATACCATTAGTCTGTGCCCATCGGCTGCAACAGACACAATTTCATCCGCTGAAAAATGCAAAAAAACACCGTTTAAAAAATGTCTTCCATCATCATCCCCCATGGCAAAAGCAACTTTACTTATCAATTCTTGCAAAAATTTCATTTCGATAGAAAATTCGACATCAAAAATTTTATGGCTTAATACTGGGAAAACATCTGGAGACAAACAGCTCATCGAAAAAAAACCTTGCAAAGATTCTATATTAAGCTTGCAGGCAGGCGCAGGGCTGCTCGTCACATTTAACACCACATTTTCTGTCATGGCCCTACAAATTTCGCTAATTTTACGAAAAGGCACAACTAATGAGCCCGGGGTTGTTAAAGAATCGAATGGCTCTTCGACAATTAACTCAACATCCAGATCGGTGGCCGTCAAGGTTAGCTTATTGCTCGCAGCAGTCAGCAATACATGGGATCCAACAACATTAACCCCAGCTTTTTTTTCTATAGCAACTAACGATGCTAATTTAAACAGACGTAAAAAACATTCTTTGGTTACTGAAAACAACATATACTATCATGTCGACAAAATTCTAATAAGATTTTTAAAGTCTTCGCCCAAATCTGCGCTGGACGCAGACAGATCTTTAATAGTTCTACACGCATGCAGCACCGTCGTATGATCGCGCCCACCAAAAGCATCCCCGATTTCTGGTAAACTATGGTTGGTTAGCTCTTTACATAAAGACATGGCCATTTGCCTAGGACGAGCCACCGATCTGCTGCGACGTTTTGATAACAAATCAGATAATTTTATTTTGTAATAATCAGCAACGGTTTTCATAATATTATCCATAGAAATTAATTTTTCTTGCAACGCTAATAAATCTTTTAACGCTTCTTGCACAAAAGACAATGTTATAGCCCCACCAGTAAACTGCGCATTAGCGATAACCCTTTTTAAGGCGCCCTCCAGTTCTCTCACATTAGAACGAATTCTTTTAGCGATGAAAAATGCTACTTCGTGCTGTAACTCAATGCCAGATTGTTTGGCTTTGTTAATTAAAATCGCAACACGAGTTTCTAATTCTGGCGGCTGTACCGCAACTGTTAAGCCCGACCCAAACCTTGATTTTAATCTTTCTTCTAGACCACTAATTTCTTTGGGATATCTATCTGAAGTTAAGATAATTTGTTGTTGCCCTTCTAATAGCGCATTAAAGGTATGAAAAAATTCTTCTTGCGAACGCTCTTTGCCGGCAAAAAACTGAATGTCGTCTATCAATAAAGCATCTACCGATCGATAAAATCGTTTAAATTCATTAATAGCATTATTTTGCAAAGCTTTAACCATATCAGCCACAAACCGCTCGGAATGCAAATATACCACCACCGCATTTGGTTTGCTGGCAAGAATTAAATTGCCAACAGCATGCATCAAATGAGTTTTACCAAGACCGACTCCGCCATACAAAAATAGTGGGTTATACGAACCGCCAGGATTTTCTGCAACTTGTCTGGATGCAGCTTTGGCTAATTGATTAGATTTACCTTCAACAAAATTATCAAAAGTAAACATTTCATTTAAATTGGTTGGCTTTTCTGATGCTCTAGTAGTTTCTTTAATTGAGGTTTGGCTAACATTTTTTACTACATTCGCCCCGCCAACCAAAAAAGATATGTTGCTTAGTTTTCCTTTAGATACATGATTGATAACTTTTTCTATGGTCTGGGAAAAATTTTGACTAACCTTATCTAACACATATTGGTTAGGTGCAAAAATAACCACATTATCGCTGGCAACCTCGGCCTGCAAGGGCATAATACATTGATTGAACAATTGCTGGGGGATTAACTCTTTAAGTTCTCCAACACATTGCTGCCAAACATCGCTTTGCGTCAACACACAATTATCCTTTATATTATTTACTAACATTGTATCTATCAACCTGTAAGCTAAAAAAATAACTTTAACCCCAACACAACAGCAGAATAACTAACCACTTCATGTATAACTTGTGCAGAAATTGTACATTGTACTCTACAGATGCTGTGGAAAAAGTCCACTGTTTTCCACAGAAAATGTTTTTTAGGACTTATCCACAAATTATACCGCATCTTATATAGCTATATACGCAAACATATAAACAAGCTTACTGTTAACTATTAAAAGGTTTTATTATCGTTATTAACAATAATACCCCCGCTTAATAATAATAAAAAAAATAAGATCTTAAAAAAGTTATAATTATTAATTTGTTCCCACCCCCAAAAAAATGCCCCTGTCTCTAAAGGCTGTGGGAAAACAATTAACAAACCTGTAGAAAACTTTTAGAAATAACGATGTCCAAGCAAACATGACGACTTATCCACAACAAGAACAGAGGTTCCAAAGCCGTCCCCCACAACAACCATTGCGTTATAACCTGTTGTTTTATAAGATTTTTTTATGGTTATCCACTAAAAGTGGCGCCTTTAATAAACATAATTAATTTCTTAAGATATAAAAAACTTTAATAATTAAATGCTTGATTTATATTTAACAATAAGTTGTCAATTAGCATTTTTGTTATGTTTAACAAGTTGCAAGCCACATACCATATAGCTACAACAATAACAAAAAAAGGAATCAATCTTAATTCTTGCATGGGCAGAACAAGGTTAAGATTTTTGGGGCAACTTTGGTAAAGCTGCCCCGGTTTTTTTTGCTAAAGACGGTTGAATTTTAGTGGTAGACTTGGGGGTGTTTTTATGGTTAAATTCCAGTTGAATGCTACCTGAAACATAATTTAAA
This sequence comes from Francisellaceae bacterium UBA6186, assembly GCA_002422785.1. GTDB lineage: Bacteria > Pseudomonadota > Gammaproteobacteria > UBA6186 > Azoamicaceae > UBA6186. The sequence continues at coordinate 41,435 of DITK01000048.1, read as the reverse complement.
GGCGCATTGGGGGATAATATTTTGTTAGACGCAATTAATAAAGCAAACAAAAAAAAGTTGCTAGAGAAAATTCTAGAACTTATTTTAAAAGATAACAAGTTGTTAGAATCAATAAAAGAAAGCAAAAAACGCAAAAAACTAAACGGGGATGGTTGGGAAGCTGGAGACGATGATTGTGAAGTGCTAAAAGGGCATTTAGAGGCTGAATCGATAGATAAACTTAAAGAATTTGAAGCGGCATTAACTGGTAAGCCTGCGCCAAAAACCAAAGCATCATTCAAATTAGATGGAATGTTTGCTGGAATTGGTCAATTAGTGGAAATTTTTACGGGGTTATTTGCTGGCGCAGGTGGCGGATTACTTGGGAAGTTGATGCAGATGTTTCATCAATTCAATGTGTCGATAGATTCAAACATTGCTTTAATTAAACAGGAGATGGATGCCTCGGTACATGGTAAATTTTTTTCTAACCTAGGCAAAACAAATAAAGAGATTAATGGCGTATATCGTGATTTGATTGAGAAAAGTAGTAATGATGAGCAAGTGTTTAATGGGTTGTTGCGGCATGTTAAAACGCTGCACCCAAAGCAGTCTAGGGATGCTCACAAGATCCTAAAAGCTGCGGAGTATCAATTGTTGGTTGGTAGGTTTAGTGACGAAGGAATGGCGGATAAAGTTGCAGCAAGAGTTACGGCTAATCTTGAACAGGCGATAGCAAAAGCTAATACAATCCATCCATCATCAACTGGTTCTGCGACCATGTTGCCTCTGTCCAAGCACGAAAATAAAATAGAATCAGCAAATTTAGCGGTTAGAAGTCTCGTACAACTAATTAAGAAACAAGAAGAACAACTAACAAACTCACATCTTAAAAAAGATGATAAGCTGAAAGTCTACTTCGAAACAATAAACAATAGACGCAAATTATTACATTTTATAGTAAAAACCGATGCGCTAGCTAATGGAAAAACGCTGTCGGCAGAAAAGCCGTTTAGCTACGATGCCATGCTGCAACAACTAGACAAAATACCTGAAAAACATAGCGTTGATGGAAGTGAAGAACAGTTATTTAGATCTGATCTGGCAACTAAAACTACAGGCATCTTTAACTTGTTTGAGCGAACTGCGAGAGCTCCGACATACTTCCTAGACAAGCTTGCCAACCAAGCAAGGTATGAACAAGCTATCCATACGGCAAAAGCAAAAGCAGCGGCGGCACAAGAAGAAGCCAAAGCAGCAGCCACGGCAAAAGCAGCCGCAAAACCATGAGCAAGATCCGCATCGTGAGATTTGGGTTTTGTTAAAGTATGGCTGCTTAATTTGTTAGTTTGATTGTTTTGTGTGTTATATCTGGGTATAATTACTCATCATGAATCATCAATTCAAAAAATATTTCTCAAAACGCCTGTTAGCAATTTTTATGTTGGGGTTTTCTTCGGGGTTGCCGATTGCGCTAGTTGGGGCGTTGTTGCAAACGTGGTTCAAAACTAGCGGTTTAGATATAGTGGCGGTGGGATTTTTAAGCTTGGTGGGTCAACCGTATGCTTATAAATTTTTGTGGGCGCCATTGTTAGATAGGTTTTATTCCCCAATTTTTAGTTTTTTAGATCAACGTAGGGGTTGGATCGTAACTTGCCAGGTATTTATTATCTTAACGATTATTTTAATGGCAAGTTTAACCCCACAGGCCAACCCGTTATTGTTGGGTTTTTTAGGGGGGGGGCTGGCGGTGGTTTCTGCAACCCAAGATGTGGCGATTGATGCATATAGAGTTGAGATCCTGCCTGCTGATGAGCGTGGATTAGGTGCTGCCGTTGCTATCGAGGGGTATCGGTTAGCCACGATTATATCCGGTGGCTTTGGACTGATTTTGGCCGACAACTTTGGTTGGCAAACAGCATATTTAGTTATGGCAACATTAATGTTGGTTGGCGTGTTGGGTTCGTGGTTGGCTCAGGCGGGCGTGACTAATAAAAATTTAGGTAATAGGCAGCACAACGCCATGCTGCAACCATTTAAACAGTTTTTAGCCAAAGATAAGGCAATTTGGCTGTTAGCTTTGGTGGTGTTATATAAAATAGGAGATGCTTTGTCGCATTCGTTAACCAGTGCATTTTTATTAGATCTAAATTTTAGTTTAACGGCGATTGGCACCATTACTAAATTTGTCGGCTTAGCAGCGACTATGGTTGGCGTTATGTTTGCCGGCATTATTATGACTAAGGTTAATTTATTTAAAACAATCTTATTTTTCGGTTGTTTACAGGGAATAACCAATCTATTGTATGTGTTGCTGGCTGTTGTTGGCCGCAATTATTACCTGGCCGTTATAGTGTTTTTTTGCGAAAATATGTGTTCAGGGATGGGGACGGGGGCACTATTGGCTCTGCTGATGAGCCTGTGTGATAAAGAGCATTCGGCGACTCAATTCGCCCTGTTGTCTTCTATTGCTTCTATTGGCAGGGTGTATGTTGGACCTCTTGCTGGATATGTGGTTAAAATTTTTGGGTGGAAAATTTTGTATTGTGGTGCCGCAGTGTTGTCGATTCCTGGTATCATGTTGATTTTATATTTAAAACCACAAATAATGTTACAAGACAATAGAGCACCAACTAACGAGCCAGAATTGCAACCTGTGCAGTTTATTGCCGCACCAGACAGCCAAAAAATTTAACAATATGTATTTAACATGAAACAAAACAACATTTTAACTTTTCAAGAAATAATTAGCCAACTACAACTTTTTTGGCAGCAGCAGGGGTGTGTTATTTTGCAGCCGATGGATTTAGAGGTTGGAGCTGGAACATTTCATCCGGCGACATTTTTAAGATCCTTGGGGCCGGAGCCTTGGAGTTGTGCCCATGTGCAAGCCTCAAGAAGACCGGCCGATGGTAGGTATGGCGAGCATCCAAATCGTAATCAACAATTTTTTCAATATCAAGTAATTATTAAACCATCTCCTCTTAATATTCAGGAGCTATATTTAGCTTCGTTGCGTGCTTTAGGAGTCGATCCGTTATTGCATGATATCAGATTTGTAGAAGATAATTGGGAAGGACCAACCTTGGGGGCGGCCGGGCTGGGGTGGGAAGTATGGCTCGACGGAATGGAATGCACGCAATTTACTTATTTTAAGCAAATGGGCGGATTAAAGTGTATTCCTACAACAGTGGAAATTGCTTACGGAATAGAGCGCATTGCTATGTATTTGCAGTCTAAGGATACTATACAAGAATTAATCTGGACTTATAATGCTGATAAGCGAGCGGTGTTGTACCGAGATGTTTGCCAGAACGAAAAAACCATGTCTTGTTATAATTTTGAACATGCTAATATTCAGATGTTAACCAGGCATTTTGTTGATTTTGAAGAAGAGTGTGCTAATTGTTTGCTGCACGATTTGGTAGCCACTGCTTACGAGCTGGTACTAAAAGCTTCCCACGTATTTAATTTGCTGGATGCAAGAGGTGCTATTGGGGTGACGCAAAGGCAGGGGTATATATTGCGGGTTAGAAATTTGTCGAAGCAAGTCGCTGAAAAACATTATTCCATTAGAGAAAGTTTAGGGTTCCCGTTATGCAACAGTGTCAAGATTTAATTGTTGAAATTGGCACCGAAGAGTTGCCGCCCATGTCTATTAATAAAATGTCTATAGCCTTTGCTCAAAGGCTACAGGAACAATTTAAGTTGCAAGGAGTATCTTTTGGGGAGGTAAAACATTTTGCCTCTCCTCGCAGGATTGCACTGTTAATAAAAAAAGTCGCCAGCAGACAACCAGATCAAATTAAAAGCAAAAAAGGACCAAGTTTAGCTGCGTCTTTTGATGCCGATGGCCGTCCAACTGCTGCATTAACTGGATTTTTAAATTCTTTGCAAATTGATTTTAAGCAAGCAACAAAAGTATTGTCTGCTGACCAGAAAACCGGTTGGTTTGAGTATAATCATAAAATATCAGGAGATTTAGCAATTAACTTGATCCCTGAAATGCTAGAAAAAGTTCTTGGCGATTTACCTTCTCCTAAAATGTGTTGGGGGGATAGCCGGCATTCTTTTGCTCGGCCGGTTCATTGGGTGTTGGCGTTGTTTGGTGAAAAAATTGTAGAAGTAACTTTGTTTGGTATTAAATCCGGCAATTTAACTTATGGGCATAGATTTTTAGCACCACAAGCAATAGTTATAAAATATCCAGCAGAATATGAAGACACCTTGCGTACAGCGGGAGTGGTTGCTGATTTTACCACTAGAAAAAAAATAATTTTAGAGGGCATTAAGCAACTAGAAAAAAAGTTAAATGCAAATTGTGTGGTAAATAACGAGCTGTTAGAGCAAGTAACCAATATGGTTGAAGATCCTGTGGTCTTGTGTGCAACATTTTCTGAGCGATTTTTACAATTACCTAGAGAATGTTTAATATCAGTAATGGGGCATCATCAAAAAAGTTTTGCTTTGTTAGATCAAAACCACCAGTTGTTACCACGTTTTATTTTAATCAGCAATATGGCAATAAAAGATAGTCGCCATATTGTTCAAGGTAATGAAAAAGTTATGCATTCTAGATTACAAGATGCAATTTTTTTGTATCAGCAAGATTTAAAAACACCAATGACTGAGATGTTGGAAAAATTAAAAACCGTAGTATTACAAGAAAAACTAGGAAATTTATATGATCAGTCAATGTCGATTCAAAAAATTGCCGTGACAATTTGTGGGTTGCTACATGGTTCTACAGAAGAACAACATGTAACGAGGCAGTCGTCGTTATTTTGCAAAGCCGATTTAGTATCTAAAATGGTTTTAGAGTTTCCAGAGTTGCAGGGTATCATGGGCGGGTATTATATCAGCCAACAATCACAAGAATTACATAAAGATTTAATCGCAACAGCTGTGCAGCAGCATTATTTACCTAAATTTGCAGAAGATCAATTGCCAGACACGGTCTCTGGTATATGTTTGTCGATAGCGTTTCGGATACATTTGTTGTGTGGCATGTTTTCTATTGGGGTGGTGTCAACTGGAGATCAAGATCCGTTTGCGTTACGTCGACACGCTCTTGCTATTATTAGGATGTTAATAGAAAAAAAACTATCTTTAGATTTAGCCACATTGATTGATATTACCTTGACAACATGTCCAGCATATAATCAAAATTTTTCAAGTACCAATGTATCTCAAAAGTTACTCCAATTTTTTATGGAAAGATTAAAAAATTGGTATATTAATGCTAATGTCGTCAGCGTTAACCTGGTGAACGCAGTATTGATTAAATTTACAGGCAAGGTTTATGATTTTGATTTGCGGATTAATGCTTTAATTAAATTTAGCAAATTAGCAGAGTTTGCAAGTTTGTCTGCGGCCAATAAAAGAGTTGCCAAATTGTTGGAAAAATCTAAGTATGAGGTTGCGGCAAAATGTGTGGTTAATCCAGAAATTTTCAGCGTACCGGAAGAAACGCAGTTGTTTAAAGAAATAATAAATTTACAAAAAACAATTGAGCATTTAATGAACGAGCAAGAATACGTTGCAGTATTTAGTAAATTAGTTTCATTAAAACCGCTCGTAGATAATTTTTTTGATAATGTTATGGTATTATATCCGGATTTAAAGGTTAGACAAAACAGATTGGCACTGTTATACCAATTGCGAGAATTGTTTTTACAAGTTGCAGATATTGCTGAACTATGAAACTGGTTATATTAGATAGAGATGGAGTTATTAATCTTGAAATAAAACATAACCGCATCGTAACACCAGAGCAATGGGAGCCGATCCCAGGTAGTATAGAGGCCATAATAAAACTTAAAACAGCAGGCTATTCGGTAGTTGTTGCCACTAATCAATCAATTATATCTAAAAAAATAGCGACCACAGAAGATCTTGCGGCTATTCACTATAAAATGCAGCAAATATTAAGACAATCTAATGTTGAAATCGACAAGATCTTTTTTTGTCCCCATCAAAATATAGAAAATTGTGCGTGTCGCAAGCCTAAGCCTGGTATGTTACTGGATATTGCACAACAATATAATCTAGATTTTGCTGAACATAAAATACCATTTGTCGGCGATGCGACTATAGATGTGTTAGCGGCGGTTGCAGCTCAAGCTTTACCTGTGTTAGTGAAAACAGGTAAAGGCATGGAAACCTTGCTTTCCCCAGTAGTGAAGCAAATACCAGATTTATTAGTTTTTGATGATTTAAAGTCTTTTGTGGATTATTGGATCAACATTGATTAATGATTGTAAGACAGGTGCGGGGGGACAGCACAGTCACTATTACTCTAACCATGAAATAATAGTATGTTGTAGCTCGGCAACTCCAACCAACTTTAGTGCCGAAAATGATTGCACGGAGGCTAAAGGCCAAGCGGATAGAGCGGGCTTAATATCTTGCATGGTTTTATGAATTTGTTGTTTAGATAGTTTGTCAGACTTGTTCAGAACAATATGAGTTGGTAAATTGTTGTGCGAACAAAATAACAACATTTGTTGATCAAAATCTCTAAATGGGTGACGGATGTCCATTATTAGTACGACCCCGGCTAAACTTTTTCTGGTAATAAAATACTTTTCTAACAATTGTTCCCAAAATAATTTTATTTTACCAGAGACTCTAGCATACCCATAGCCAGGCAGATCTACTAAATATTTTTTTGGTTGTATTTCAAAATAATTAATTGATTGTGTTCTGCCTGGGGTTTTACTGATAATCGCTAAATTATGTTTTTGAGTAGTCACGTTGATGACGCTAGATTTGCCACAATTCGATCTGCCAGCAAAAGCAACTTCTTGGCAACAATCTATGGGTAATTTTTTTAAATCAAAAACGCTATCAATAAAATGAGTATCTTTAAAGTAATGTGGGTTATTCTTGACGGACATACCATGCTTATTTAATAATTTATGTTATTTAATCTATAGTAGTAGTAAGTATTTTGGTTTAGGCTGTTCACATGATAAAAAAATATATTCGCTTAATCATATGTTTGGTGTTTATTATAGATGTTTTTTCAGGGATTACTATAGCTAATCCCTCTGAATTTGTTGCTGGAGAACATTTTAAGACTTTACGTACATTTGGGGCAACTAAAAAAAATATTGGCAACGTGCCTTACGAGATCCTGAATGCCAAATCCAAACACAAACCACAAATTATGATGTTTTTCAGTTACGGCTGTCATGGTTGTTGGAAGATTAACAAATATTTTACAGATTGGTGTATAGCTAACAAAAACAATATAGAAGTTCTTTGGGTGCCGGTCGCTTATAATAATGTATGGGAAGGTTTAGCTAAATTGTATTATGTTAATAAAGAGTTAGGGTTCACCGAAGATCATGAAGAAATTTTCGCTAGAGTTAATCGAGATTATAAAAAATTGTGGCTAGAATCAGAAGTTTTAAATTTTTATGCTAAAAAAAACATTGCACAAGATCAAGTATTAAAAATATATAATTCTTTTGATGTTGCGAGAAAAATTAAAAAAGCTATAGAAGTTGCTAATTTTTATGAGGTGCACTTAACGCCTAATATAATTTTGCATGTACAAAAAAACAGTTATATGATTAATTTTACCATGGTACAAAATGTAGAAGATTTATTTAAGGTTATAGATTATTTAATCAAGGTAAACCCTGGCTAAGAAATTTTTACATCTTATGTGCTATAGTTGGTTGTAGTTGTTCAAATTGTATCAATATATATGGAGCTAAAAACGTGTTAATTTGGTTAAAATTTATTGCTGCCTTGCTGCAACCCCCAGGGTTAAATCTCCTGTTATGTTTAATCGGGATTTATTATTGGCTAAAGTCATCTAACGTAATTGCGGCATTTTTTTTGACCGTTAGTGCGATCTTATTATATCTTTTTAGCACGCCATATGTTAGCAACGCATTGTTAACCAGGCTAGAAAGTAACTATCAATCAGCAAAATTTGAAGAAGTAATTAATCACAAAGAGCCAACAGCTATCGTGGTATTATCTTCTATTGATCCGGTTTATGGTTTAATATTTCATCAATATGCGTCCCAATTAGCGAAAGTTACTAACTTACCAATTTTAGTTAGTGGAAATCATATTTTACCAGAGGATAATAATAAAATTAATGAAGCAGAAGCTATGGCAAAATCTTTGGCCACAGATTTTGGTATAACAGGAGCTATTTGGGTAGAAAGCGACAGCCGTTCGACGAAAGAAAGTGCTAAGTTGTCCAAACAAGTGTTGGATAAAAATTCTATAAAAAATATTTTTTTGATAACTAATGCTTGGCATATGTCTAGTGCGATGCAACTATTTAAATCGCAAGGAATAGAAGTTGTGCCGGCTCCTATTCTAACAGCTATAAGTCAACCTACATCTACATTAAGAAATTTTACTCCTAGTGCCGCTTGTTTAGTAAGTAGTGGATTTTTTTTCAAGGAACATTTGGAAAAGTTTGCATCTAAAGTATCTGATATTACTAGCAATAGTTAACATTGATTAATCAAAAGAAGTATTATCATTTTTTATAGGGGAGATTTTTATGGCATTAGAGGCAAGAAGAAGAGTGGATTTAGTAAATCCTGTCGTTGACGGATGCAGATTTAATCAGCTTATTATGCATGAAACTTTTGATGCCGATGATTGTACTGCTGCATTACTTAATGCAACAGCTTTGCCGCTTGCTAACGCAGCCAGCATGGGAATATTAGCGACATTAGCATCTAATGCTGCTGAAGTAGCGCAAACTGTAGCTCATGGAAATGCTAATCGTGCTTCTGATTTATTAGCTTATTGTAATCCAAACTTGAGTGCTGTATCCAGAGGTGTAATCGATGGGCGCGCACATGCATTTACTCTAGTAGATTTTCAAGCTGTAGCTGATAATCCTTTGCTACCTCAAGTAATAAGAGAGAATGCCTTGTTACATGCAGCACCAGCCTTGATAGCTATTTTGGATAATGGAACGCACCATCCAGAGATATTACATCAATTTTCTGCTCGCATATCTCAACTGCCTTCAGATCAGCAATTAGCTTTGGCTCCTCACGTAGCTGCCACCGGTAGTAATGCTCTTGTGAATCAGCTGAACCCTGCTGCTGCTGCGGAAGCTACTCGTATTGTTCGTCATTCGCGTTTTGGCTGTTAATAATTATTGCTACATAAAAAAAGCCATTTTTCTATTGAGCAATGGCTTGTTGACGTGGAACAACAAGTTGCTGTGATGTTATTAATTAATGTAGTAAGTGATGCCGGCTCCAACATTAATGGTATTTTTTAGTTTTATTTGCGATGTAGAATTAGCTTGTTCTGCAATAATTTTAAATTTAGAGGTTTTTCTCCAGGTAGTGAATGCTCTTAACCCTAATTTATCGGTAATTTTATAATCTACTGTAGCTCTAATTATAGGGATTAGCTTGGTTTTAGCGAAACTTTGTGTTATGTCTACAGTAGCAGGGGTACCGTCATCGAACATGTTGAATTTAGCATATATGTGCGATAAAGATACTCCTAACATTAATGAAGCAAAAATATTGTTGCTAAATAAATTATGCTTACCTAAAACTCCCAAATAAGTATGGTGTTGTTTAAGCTGAGAATTATAATTTTCAAAACCAACAAGAGGGTCTACTAAACCTCCAGCAACAGTTTGTCCAGAGTTCACCCTAACATTATCCCTCTTCATCTTCTTATCAACTTCATACCCAGCTTCAAAACCCCAATTTTTATTGAACATATGCCCAGCAAATAAATTTACTCCAGGAATTTCTTTTTTATTAAAAATATTATCACCATAATATTCTCTAAACTTCATACTAGCATAAACAGCATCGACACCAACGTAATTAAAAGAGGATCCGCTTGCTTGAGCAGACGAATAAGATGCCGTAGATAATATTGCAACCAAGGCAAATGCGCTGGCGTTTAATTTCTTTTCTACAGCTGATATTTGCTTCATTTTAATCTAACCTCATTTAAATAATAAGTAAATTTCATAAAAAAACTATTATAAAAAAGCACCATAAAAACATATTATAAATAAGGTTGTTATAAATAGCAAAGTGGTGGGGATCTTTCAGTTTCTAAAGATGGCAAGCACCAAAGATGGTTATAGTAATATTAAGGAACATTTGGAAAGGTTTGCATCCAAAGTGTCTGATATTACTAGCAATAATTAACATTGATTAATCAGTTGTTATTCTTTTGGTGGTTCTGGTGTGGGTGAATTTGTTTTACTATGTTTAGGATTGTCAGTTAACACCTCCCGAGCAGACGGTTGGCGTAGATCATGGAATAGTTGAACTGTTCTGGTTAGCTCTATAGGTTCCGGATCTTGGTTAAGGGAAGTTTTCTTAGGCTGTACCCAGCGATAAGACTCATATAAAGATTTTTTGAAAAATTTATAAGGTTTGCAGGAAAACACTTTTATTTTGGTGGATAATTCTATATTTAGCCTTTCATGAAATATATGATTTGGTTCATTAGACATTATTTGGTAGGCAGCCATGTTTGGGGATGGCTTATCAAAATGCAAATCTCCATGTGCATGTCTCGCTTTGTCAAGGATCTCATTTACATTATCATAGATTTTTTCTGCCTCTTTAAGTGGATTAGCTTTAAAAAAAGATACAACCAATACTGGAATCAGCACCATATGCGATGCTAATACTGCTTGTATGATTATTAGGGCGGCACTTTTAGCTATTTGTTTAAAGTGGGCAGTATAAGATGTGTTGTCGGTTGGGTTGAATTTGATAAGTTTGGTGGGCATTAATTTGTGTGGTACGTATGCGGCCAAATCTGTACCACCAGTTTGTTGCCCCGGATCGCCATTGACCATAATTTTGTTGCATTGGATAGAAAATGGCTCTGACCCCTTTTCATTGTGTAAAAGATATAAAGATTGAATAAAGTTGTGCCTCATTTTTTCAGGCACTCCGCCAGAATTAACGATAGATAATTTAAATTGATTAATGCTAACCAAATAATTGTTATCATGTGTTAGATTATCAAGATTTTTTTTCTTTAACTGTTTAAGAAAGTATTTTTTTATTGCAGCTTTATAGGTTGTTAAAGTGTTGATTTTTTTATTAGTATTTTCTTGATGATGTTGTTCTTGAATATTTAGATCAAGCTTTGGCCCCAGCAATTTTTTCGTATATAGTGCAGCGGCTTTATCTGTTATTAATTCATTGATCAAGTGTTGTGCTAGAGAACCGGAGGAACCATGCCCGCCGATATTTAAACCAATTTTTTTCTGTTGGTCCATAATTAAAATTTTCTTGAAATCGGCCACCACACTGTTTAAGTTGTGTAACAATTCTTTTTTGTGTCGTTTGAATTCTTTGTGTTGCGTAAGGTTTTCTGTATCTATAATTTGCTGAGCTAAACTTCCAGATCCGTTGAATACAATTTTGATCTCTAACGATGCTTGATGATTGCACGGAACTAAAGCCAAACCACTGATCCCATTTTGGTTGATTAAATTTTTAACTTTATAAAATTGCCTAGTGCCGTTTGGCTCTACAATTGGCACGATGGCATCGTTTTTGAAGTCGGCCCTAGATAGTTGATGAAATAAAAATTCGTTAGACGCAAATTCCTGTAGTTCTGTTGGTTTGTTTTGCCAGTTTTGAATATTGGTTATGGATGATATAGTATCGAAATCACTTTGAAATAAGCTATTAAATTTAAATCTTACTGGGATAATAAATTGCCATTTTTCTATTATTCTGTTGCGTAAAAATTTTAGTGCGTTATTGATAAGGTTGTCTCTCGCAGTGTTTTTTATTCTTTTCCACACTGCTGGGTTGATGTGGAGTTGTTCGGTTAGTTGCTGCTTCAATATTTCTCGTTCCTCGGCGGTTTTGCAAGCGTGAACTTTGTTTTCCAGGGCTGTTTTAGATGAAGTTACATCATTAATATTTAATTCAGATCCAAGATGTTCTGTGGGTATATTACAGCAGACTAACAAGTTTTTTATGAAATCATTTTCTAGCCATGGTGTTGCTGAGTGTTGTAGAGAACCTATGATTAACATTCTAAGATCATCATAATTGAAATTAATTTCTTTTATCCCGTATCTATTAATTAAAAAATTAAATTGTTCTGATCCTAATAAATTTTTAATAATAGCTACTTGATTTTGGCTAATTTGGGCATTTAAAGTGTTTTGCACGGCAAAATACAGCATGTCAATTAATTGTTCTTCATCATTTTTGTTGGTGACAGACGCAGCTGCCATGATGGTTTCGGTAATAAAATTTTGAGCTTCTTGTTCTTGAGCTACTCGTTGTTGGTGCAGAAGGTTTGTTGCGGACAAATAGTTAACCAATTGAGTGGATTTTTCTAAAAGGTTGGTGCTGTTACTGGTATGATACGGGTGCTGTATCGGTAAATCTGCACAATGCTGTTGCAGGTATTGTGCGCTATTAAATAAATGTTGTATTTTGCATATTAATTCATTTGAACAAGGGCGATTTCTAGGCTGATTGTTTATTTGTTCCAGAAAGTTTGCCATGTTGGCCGGTAGTAGCAGCGCAGATGTTGCATCTATTGCTGTTGCTAAGTTGCGGTCTTCTGTGGTTGGGTGGGTTTTCTGCAAGAAGCTTGTTAGTATAAAATATAGGTATTCGTTGTTATTTTCATTAGAGCAAAAATCAACGATAGCGTGTTGTTGATCTTTAGTTAAATTATACCCAATTTTCATAGCTTTATAAGGTGTAGGACCGCTCATATTGGTCTCCAATAGATTATTAATACATTGATTATATTAAATATAGATTATTGTGAGGTCTGCTAGGTTTTTTATAATACTACACTTCCTAATTGAGTGCCGACTATAATACAATCTGCGGGCCTTACTGCAAAGATGCCATTAGCCACTACGCCTGGAATATTATTTAATTGTTCTTCTAAAGCTATCGGGTGCTGTAGAGATAAATTGTAAACGTCGATAATATGATTGCCATTCTCAGTTATATACCCATTACGATAAATAGGTTTTCCCCCTAATGTAACTATAGATCTGGAGATATAACTACGTGCCATTGGCAATACTTCTATTGTTATTGGTGTTTTGTTAAAATCAGCAACTTTTTTGCTGTCATCAACAATACAAACAAATAGTTTGCTGGCATATGCTAATATTTTTTCTTTAGCCAAAGCCCCACCTTGCCCTTTAATTAATTGTTTTAAATTATTATAGGCATCTGCACCATCTATATACACAGGTAAATCTATGGTTTGATCAAACGGTATCACCGGGATATGAAATTTGGTTAATAATTCGGTGGTTTGTATCGAGCTGGATACTGCTTGTATGGTTAATTTAGCAACCGCTAATTGTTCTATAAAAATATTGACCGTCGATCCAGTGCCTATTCCTATCGTTTGGTAAGGTTGCACATACTGTAAGGCTGTGATTGACGCATTTTTTTTCATATAAAATTGAACCTTTTTGTTTTAAACAAGTTCTAATCTACTAACCCTAATTTTAGTTGGGTGTGAAGTGAGGATTAATGTTTATGCATAAGCAATATAATAAAAAAAATCATGATATACAATTAAATATTTCAGTTAAGAAATTACGTAACATATTAAACATGTTAAGTATTATGGTCGGGATAAATAACAGCCAGTATCAATCACTGTTGCTAAGACGAAAAAAACAATCTCTGCAATATCGAAAATGGTTGTTGTTAAAAAAGAAATTACGATGTAAAAGAGCTAAGCATCAAGAACACTTAAGAAAAGTGTTGATGGCTCAAATAGAACAGGATTTGTCCAGCAAGAAACCACCTGCGTTGCCGGAAGTCTTAAAAGAAGTGCTGCCAATTTATCATAAGAAATGTCAGCCGTAGATAGGTTAGGCGCCACGTCATATTTGGGTGCAAAGTAGCGAAGCAATCCAGATTATCTATAATGATATTATGTTTATGCGTCATCAACATAATAATATTGTTCATTTGTGGGTACGATTATCGAAAGATAGAGCTTTTGGATTGCTGGAAGTTATGATATCGGCGATGATCTTATCAATTAGCTTGCTAGGTATTGCTTCGATACAATCAAGGGTGATTAATATTACAGTTGAGGCTGGCAGAACAGAAACCGCATATCGTATGCTGCGTCAATTAAGCAACACTGCAAACTCTATGAGAAGTAGTTTTCTTGTCAACTTAGTCTCTACTGCACCAGCCCCTGCAGCTAGCGCATGTTATGCGGTACCTCCCAACATCACGTGCACCCCAGGAGATTTTTATCAAGCAATGGTGCAAGAATGGAAGCTTACAGTAGGACAAGTATTTCCGATGGGTGCCGGATGTACCTGTGCCGTTACAGGTATTGCCAATAACAAACCAACAGCTAGCCCCCCAACCGCAACATTACGTTTTGCGATTAAATGGACTGCTTTATCTGGGGTAGTCTCTACGGTATATGTAGATAATAAAGTGGTTGCATCTCTAGTCGATAGCACTTACCTTAGTTGCCCCCTAGGGACGATTGATAAGACTAGGCCTGATACTATATGCAATTTTACTTAATGACTACATGCTGTATTTTTGTGTTGTAGAATGGAGTCGATATCCTTTATCTTATCCAACGCCAACTGTTTTTGTTGGGCTGCATGATTTTGCGCAGCATAAGATATTAGTTGTCTGCGAGGACCAATCAATCTAGGTAAATTATCTTTCTGATTTCCTGTTGATGCTGGGGCTTGTGGTAAAATGAGATCTATTAGATTATGAACCATATCATCCGTATCAATATTATCCATAGTCATTGACCAGGTCGTATCTGTATTTAGTGTTAAATTTTTAAACAGTTGTTTTAAAGTAGCAAGATCTGTATTTCCCTGTTGAATAGATCCCCAGCTTTGATTTAAACATGCTAAATTCAAGGCTAGTTGTGCTGGATCTAAATTGTTTACCGGTTCGTTTATTTGGGTTTGTAAAGATAATATTTCTTGTTTAAAAAAATCAGCAACTTTTTTTGCTTTTTCTTCGTCGCCAAGAATTGCTGTTGCTTTTTTAGAAGGCTTGTATGGATCTGATTGTATTGTGGCATATAATGCGGTAGCCATGGTAACCGCAATTGTAATAAAACCATTTGCTATATATTTAAATGGATAAATCATATTGGATAGCGTGGATATAATGTTTGCTTTACCAAGATTAATTATTACATACCAACGAGGGTTTGAGTAAAATGTTAGCCAACCAATCATGCTGTTTGGCATTATATTATATGTTTTAGCCATAATATTCATTCCATCAATACCAAGATGATAGATAGATGTATTGTTTAGATTGTTAACAATATTTTTCCACCACAAAGTATCATTTTCTTGCAGTGGTACGGAAGTAACAGTTGGCTTACATTTTTTCGCAATAGCATTAATAATCTTTTTGATGCTGTCATGCTGTGTTATAAGTTCTTGCTTCTGTGTTTGGTTCAACAAGTTATTTATACTATCAATGATTTGTATTTGCACATCAAGGTCTAAATTTTTAAAATAATCTATATGTGATAATAATATTGCTATATCAAAGGTGCGAATAATATGCGATAAATTTATTGGTGCTGTTTTAAACCCCAAATCATTTAGTTCGGCAGTAGCTATTGCTGCTAATAGCTGATTATCTAATGCTTCTTTTAACAAGGTGTTTTCCATGTTGTTATTCATCAGTTGTTGCTGATATTTGTTAAAAATTATTTTAGTGTTATCGGTTTGCTTTACTGTATCAAAAATGGCTTCATGAATTTGCTTAATGCATTGTTGAATTTCTTGTTCTTGATAGGGCGTGATCGATCGTGTGAACCAGTGCTGTGCATTTTGGTATTGTTGTTCTTTTTGCTTTAAGATAGTTAATTTGTTGGTAAATTTTTTTTTATCTTGATCGGTTAAAAGTGTTGATCCTGGTATCTTATCTAATGTGTCGGTAGCATATTGCATCGCCTCTGTAACCTGTTTGCTGATATTGTTATAAGTATTGTGTATGCGCCAGGAATTAAATTGTGATTCTGTTGCGCAAGAGGCATATTCATTTGTTGCAGCTTCAATATGTTCATTAATAGTGTTAATTAAATCTGTTTTTCTTTTGACTAATATACTATCTGACTTTATTTTAAGTTGATATTCTATATATAATAATACTGTTATAAATTGCTGTTTTTGTTGAGCTGGCAGCATATGGCTACCAGGCATATTATTAATAGTGTTGCTAGATTCTTTGGTGCTTTGTTGCAAGATTTTATTATCTATAGATTCCAGATCTGTTGCTAGTAATTTGATGTTTACTCCATGTTTATTGATAAATTGATATTGTGGCTGTTGATACATGTGGCTTAAAATAATAATTTTATTATTAAAATCATCATAAGTTACGTGTGGTGTTATTTGAGTTATTATTAAATCTACTAGTTCCGGTATGGGTTCTGTTGTTGTTTGGTTTGGTGGTATAAATAATTTGGCTATTTGTCGTGCATGTAGTCTTTTCATTTCTGATATAAGCTGGGCAATTATTGTGTTCCCGGATTTCTGTAAGCTATTTAAAATTTCTTCATCCATAAATTCGCTGCTGCATTGTTGAATGAATGATTTAAAATCTGGATCTACCGCTATGCCTTGAGGAAATGATTGTTCTACTGCGGCAGTTAATAACTTTTCTGCATATGCTGTTATATTGTTTGTTATCATAGACACCATCCTCTATTTTTTTTTGATAATATTATCTATGGAGAGAATTATTACATGGCGCCTGTTAGTTGTAAAGATAAATATAAGCGGTTGCCTGGCTTTTTCAGTGCATAAACGCTATTGTTAAGGGTGTGAAAAATTATTTTTTACCTAATAAATACCTAATGACCCTCAGCTGAGCACTAGCAAAAGCCAATTCTTCTCTTACTGCGGTATAATCAATAGTACTAATATTTTTTTGTTTTAAGATATGTTCGGCGTCTCGTTTGGCATTTAATGCTTTGGCTTCATCAATATCAGCAGCTCTGATGCCAGTGTCTGCTAAAATGATAGATTTGTTATATTGTACCTCTAATATACCACCAAAAATGACTATGGCTTCTTTTGTCTGATCAGGTTTTTCTATCCATACTGGTGCTGGCAGTAATTGTGCTAATAATCTAGCGTGCCCATATAATATTTCTAATTCTCCATTGACTGAAGTTGCAAACAATTTGATGGCATTACCGATATATAATTCTTTTTCTGGGCTTACTATATTTACTATAAACGATTTCATAGTTGTTTTTCTGAAATTTTCAAAATGTCAGCAGCTTTTTGTTTTGCTTCATCAATATTGCCAACCATATAAAAAGCTTGTTCTGGCCAGCTGTCGCAATCGCCATTAATAATTGCTTTAAAGCTTCTAATAGTATCTTTTAGTGACACATATTTACCAAGGTTGCCAGTAAATATTTCTGCCACAAAAAAAGGCTGAGATAAAAAGTTTTGAATTTTTCTCGCTCTTTCTACTAACAATTTATCTTCATCAGATAATTCTTCCATGCCTAAAATCGCAATAATATCTTTTAATTCTTTATAGCGTTGTAAAATACTTTGTATAGCACGAGCTACTTGATAATGTTCTTCTCCAACTATTTGAGGATCTAATTGTCTGCTAGTGGAGTCCAATGGATCAATAGCCGGATAAACCCCCATGGCGGCAATTTGTCTAGATAAAACGATAGTGGCATCTAAGTGCGCAAAAGTTGTAGCAGGCGATGGATCTGTTAAATCATCAGCAGGCACATAAATAGCTTGAATAGAGGTAATAGATCCATTTTTAGTAGAAGTAATGCGTTCTTGTAAAGTACCCATTTCGGCCGCAAGAGTTGGTTGATAGCCAACTGCGGATGGCATTCTGCCTAATAATGCAGAAACCTCAACCCCAGCTAAAGTATAACGATAAATGTTGTCAATAAATAACAAGACTTCTCTGCCATTTTCACGAAAATGTTCCGCCACAGTCAAAGCGGTTAGAGCAACCCTTAGCCTATTACCAGGCGGTTCATTCATTTGTCCATAGACCAGTGCTACCTGGTTTAAAACATTACTGTCGATCATCTCGTTATAAAAATCATTGCCTTCCCTAGTTCTTTCGCCAACCCCAGCAAATACCGAATAACCACTATGCTCTATTGCAATATTACGTATTAATTCCATCATGTTAACAGTTTTCCCCACTCCTGCCCCACCAAACAAACCAATTTTACCTCCTTTGGCAAAAGGTGCGATTAAATCAATAACTTTAATTCCGGTTTCTAATAATTGATTTTGCGAAGCTTGTTCTTCATAGGTTGGTGGTTTACGATGAATAGGTAGTTTAGTTGCAGCCGCAATATGTCCTTTACCATCGATAGGTTCACCAAGTACATTCATAATTCTACCTAATGTTTCTGGGCCAACTGGTACACAAATAGGACTGTTAGTCTGTTGTACTAACATGCCACGTCTTAATCCCTCTGATACCCCCATAGCAATAGTTCTTACCACGCCATCGCCTAGTTGTTGTTGCACCTCTAATATTACATTATTTTCAACAATTTTTAATGCATCATAAAT
This sequence comes from Francisellaceae bacterium UBA6186, assembly GCA_002422785.1. Lineage (GTDB taxonomy): Bacteria > Pseudomonadota > Gammaproteobacteria > UBA6186 > Azoamicaceae > UBA6186. The sequence continues at coordinate 22,879 of DITK01000048.1, read as the reverse complement.
TTTGGGCACATCATTGTTAGTAAATTCCACATCAATAACAGCCCCAATAATTTGGATAATTTTACCTAATTTTTCTTCTGGTATGTTGCTCATTATTAAACTGCTCCTATTAAATAAACTTATTAAACAGCTGAAGAGCCAGATACGATTTCAGCAATTTCTTTAGTAATGATAGCCTGGCGTTCTTTATTATAATGTAGGTTTAAAGCCTCGATAATTTGAGAGGCATTATCGGTTGCATTTTTCATAGCAACCATTCTGGCTGATTGTTCGCTAGCTATATTTTCGACTACTCCTTGGTATACCAAAAATTCTAGATATCTATTTAATAACAAGTCCAGCAAAATATCGGATCCTGGTTCAAACAGATACTCGGTAGGTAATTTTTGATGTCGCATAAAATCATGATTTACTATTGGTAATAATTGTTTAATAGTAGGCTTTTGTTTCATAGTCGTTTCAAATTCATTATAAGCGATATACACTGTATCTATTTTTTCTTCCTTATATTCTTGTAATACAACTTTAATTACGCCAATTAAATGCTGCATAGTAGGATGCTCGCCGATTTTTTCTTGGCTGGCAAGAATAGGATATCCGCACTTAGAACCAAAAAAAATTTTAGCCTTTTCGCCAATGGTTGCAATTTTTATAACATAATTAATATTCTCGTTTTGCCATTTTTTTATATACTGCCAACATTTCCTAAATAAACTAGTATTTAGTCCAGCACATAGTCCTCTATCTGTTCCTATGATTAGTAATCCCATATTAATTGCCGGTCTTTTAATAAAAAAATGATGTTCACTAATACATCCATAAGCTATATTACAAATCAATTCAATAATGGTTGATGCGAATGGACGAGATGCTCGCATAGTGTTTTGAGCTTTTTTCATTTTACTAGCAGATAACATTTCCATAGCATGGGTGATTTTTTTGGTGCTTTCTATGCTTTTTATTTTGTTTCTAATTTCTTTTGAATGAGACATGTTTATTCCACTACATGAACAAATTGTGTTTGCTTAAATGTGGCTATTATATTACTTATTAGGTCCGAAGTTGTTTCATCTAGATTTTGTTTGCTGTCTAATTCTTTCAACAGATCTAAATGATGTATTTTGACATAATCATGTAGTTGTTGTTCAAATTCTTCTATTTTATTAATAGGAACATCATCTAGATCTCCGTTAGAAGCGGCAAATAAACTAATAGACATTAATGCTACAGAAATGGGACGATATTGTTTTTGTTTGGTTAATTCGGTAACTCTTTGTCCACGCTCTAATTGCAGACTAGTAATTTTATCTAATTCTGATGCGAATTGAGCAAAAGATGCTAATTCTCGATATTGGGCCAACATTAATCGAATACCTATTCCTAGTTGTTTAATAATTTTGGATTGAGCGGCTCCTCCTACCCTAGACACGGATAAACCGGCATTTACCGCAGGTCGAACGCCAGCATTAAATAAATCATTATCTAAAAAAATTTGACCGTCCGTGATGGATATAACATTAGTTGGAACAAAAGCTGACACATCCCCGGATTGGGTTTCTATAATTGGTAATGCGGTTAAAGATCCTGTGGTGCCTTTGATAAGCCCATTGGTTTGCTCTGTGACGTATTCTTCACTCACACGAGCCGCTCTTTCCAATAATCTAGAATGCAAATAAAAGATGTCGCCAGGATAGGCTTCTCTTCCTGGCGGCCGTTTTAATAATAATGAGATTTGTCTATAAGCCCAGGCATGTTTAGTTAAATCATCATAAATAATTAAGGCATCTTGGCCCAAATCACGAAAATATTCTCCCATGGTGCAGCCTGCGTAGGGGGCAACATATTGTAAAGCTGCTGCATCAGATGCCGTGGCAACCACCACTATCGTGTGTTGCATAGCCCCATATTCCTTTAATTTAGCTACCAGATTGGCAACGGAAGATGCTTTTTGACCGATTGCCACATAGATACAAATGACTTGCTGATCTTTTTGATTAATTATGGTATCTATCGCAAGTGCAGTTTTTCCGGTCTGTCTATCGCCAATAATTAACTCTCTTTGGCCACGACCAATTGGTACCATGGAATCAATCGATTTAATGCCAGTTTGTAGTGGTTGCGAGACAGATTTGCGCCATATAACACCTGGTGCCACTTTTTCTATGGGGGATGTTAATTTAGTCGTGATAGCGGTCCCCCCATCTATTGGCTCCCCCAGAGGATTGACTATGCGTCCTATCAATTCTGGGCCAACAGGTACTTTTAAAACATCCCTGCATAATTTTACTGTTTGTCCTTGATTAATATTACTGGTGTCGCCTAAAACTATTGCGCCGATATTGTCTTGTTCTAGATTTAAGGCAATACCTAAGGAACCATCTTCAAACAGTAATTGTTCTCCATAGAATGCGTCTTCTAGTCCATAAATTTTAACAATACCATCTGCTACCCCGATAATTTTGCCTTCAGTAGTTTGGGTTTTTGCAGACTGAAAATCTTTGATTTTATCTTCAATCAAACTACTTATTTCTTCTGCATTTAACATCAATTATCTCCAGATATTCATATATCATTGTTTACGATAGTGCACTTAATTATTTTTCAAGCTTTGACTTAAACTTAATAGCTTGCCTTTTAAAGAATAATCTATAATTTCGTCATTATATTTAATCAGTATCCCTGCAATGATTGATTTGTCAACTTGAAATGTTGATAAAATTTCTTTGTTAAAATATTTTGTTAAACTATGTTGCAAAGTTTGTTGCTGCATGTCGTTTAAAATAATCGCACTTATGATTGTTATTCGTAATTTTTTTTGATTCTCTAAATAAATTTTATCATATTGTTCATAAATACTTGGTATCAGTAACAAATGTTTTTTTTTAGCTAAGAATTGAAGAAAATTAAATTCTTTTTTTGTTGTTGAATCATTAGCTGATTGTTCGGCAATTAACATGTTGTGGCTGCCCAAATCGGTTAATTTTTGGTGGCTGTTAATTATCTTTATTAATAAATCAGCCTTATCTACATAGCTTATTGTGCCGTTAATTAGTATTTTTTTGACCGAGGGGTGTTGTATAATTTGCTGCAAAAATTGCAACAACAAAGAAAATTGTTCTGTTATCCCAAACTCATTTGCGATAGCAAAAATAGCTCTGGAATATCCTCTTACTAAATTACTAGTGTTATTTTGTGCCATATAGCTTGTTACTGATATCTCGCAAAATGTTGTTATGTTGCTCTTGATCAAGCCTAATTTCTATAATTTTTTCTGCACCGGAGATAATTAAATCGGCCAAACGATCTTGCATGGCTTTTTGTAATTTAATATGTTCTTTTTGTATATCTATGTGCGCATTTTTAATTATTTCATCTCCCTTATGTTTAGCTTGAATTACCGACAATTCTAAAATTTGTTCAGCTTGTTTTTTGGCTTCAGTGATTAGTTGAGCACAATATTTGCGAGTTTCTGCTTCTTTATCTTTTGCTAGTGTTTTGGCTTGCTGTAGTTTTTGTTGGCTTTGTTCGGCAGCTTGTAACCCCTCTAATATTATATTTTCTCTTGCTGTTAGTACCGACATTATTTTTGGCCAAATAAATTGCATGGTGATCCAGACAAATATGCCAAAAGTTATCATTTGACCAAAAATTGTTGCATTAATATTCATTGTATTCTTAATACCTAATAATTTTTTATGTTTAGTTTATAATATTTATAATAACTATTGTGGTAAAAATTTTTCTAAAGTACTTAAAAATGGATTAGCAAAAGTAAAAAACAATGCAATTCCCACCCCAATCATTGATACAGCATCTAATAATGCCGCAATAATAAATAATTTAACTTGCAATTGCTCCATAATTTCTGGCTGTCTTGCTGCTGCCTCTAAAAATTTACCGCCTAAAATAGCAAAGCCAATTGCGGTACTAAATGCCCCAACACTGATTAATACGGTTACCGTCAAAGATGTAGTTTGTTGTAAATTTGCAACTATTTGTGCAATTTGAATTATATCTGCTGAATTTTTCATTTCGATCTCCTAAAAAATTATTAGTGCATTTTTTCTGCCATAGCTAAGTATACAATAGATAGCATAGCAAATATAAATGCTTGAATAGTTATAATTAAAACATGAAAAATAACCCAAGGGACACCTAATGTCCATTGTACCCACCAGGGTAGTAATGCTATTAGTATAAAAATTAATTCACCAGCATACATGTTACCAAATAACCGTAAGCCTAAAGATAGGATTTTTGCCAATGCTTCTATGGTTTTAAAAAAAATATTCAATGGAAACAACCAAATACTAAAAGGGCTACTAAAGAATGCGTAGGTAAATTTCAGCATACCTTTAGCCGTGAAACTATAAAATACGCTTAATAAAAATATCGACAAAGATAAGCTTAAGGTTAAATTTGGGTCGGTTGTTGGTACTATTTTCGAGTGACGCACACTTGACGTTAGATTAAAACAAGCACTAATAGTTTTTATCAGATCTACAGGTAGTAAATCCATAAAATTCATTAAAAACACCCAGGCAAAAACTGTTAAAGCAAGCGGCCCTGTGATTTTTTGTTTCCCCAAATAAGTGGAATTTGTTTGATCATTAATAAATCCGACAATTAATTCTACAGCAATTTGTAATTTTGACGGAACATTGATAGTAGCTTTAGCTGCGACCAAATAAAAAACTGTTAGAAAAATAGCACCTAATAGTATAGAAACTACTAACGTGTCTACATGAATTTGCCAAAATCCGGAACCATAAGAAAAATTGCTGACATGTTCCTTAATATAATCTGATGCAGATATTATGTTATTAGTTGTCATATTATTAACTTTAATAAATTTTTAGTAAAATTGATAATTAAATAACCGGAAACACTAACAATAAAAATATTGTGGTTTATGGGTAGAAATTTAAAAATTACTACCACACTGAGAATGAAGGCCAATAATTTACCAGCTTCTGCTAAGTACATTCTATAAATTATATTAGATGGTTGTTTTTTAGCAATAATTAAACGAAATAACATACCAGACAAATGGCAGACAACAACCCCAAAAAATATTGAAAAACAAGATTTTAGCATGGTTTAATTTATGTTATCCTAAATTTTTAGATTAAAATAATTAGTTATACTAATGTCCAATTAATTTATTATATCATAAATAATTAATATAATTAATAAATTTTAATATGGAAGGGCTAATCGCTGGTAGCATAATTGCTTAAAAAAACCAACTTAAAGTTAGTTGGGGCACATGTATATATGAAAAAGATATGTTTTATTACTAATTTTTATCCGCCTGTAGTAAGCGCAGCTTCTCCGCAAATTGCAAGAATAGCAACTTTTTTAAGGCAAAGTTTCGATGTTCAAATTATAACAGTTGATTCACCACAAAAAGATGATTCATTATTATTGAATTTGAATTATGATAATGTAAAAATTATTAAAAAGAACAAACTAAATGCATTTATCAGCAATTGTCGAGGTAATATTATAAAAAAAAAATTATTGCCCGATTTGTTTTATTTTAATCATTACGATTTATTAACTGAATGTAAAAAGACACTCAACGGTTATGATAATTATATTGTGACTTTTGGGGCCCCAATGTCAACCCATATGGTTGGGTTTAAATTAAAAAAATATTTTAATTTAAGGTGGATTGCTGTTTTTTATGATCCGTGGACGGATAATTGTTTTAATAAATACAATTTTTTGACCAATATGTTAAATCAAAAGTATGAACGAACAACCATAGAATGTTCTGACGCTGCAATTTTTAGTTCTAAAAGTTATCTAAAATTGATGCAAACGAAATATATGCATTGTGACAACAAGTTTAAATATATTCCATTAAGTTGTAGTGTTCAAAATAATACAGAAAATATCAATATAAATAAAAATAACAAGATTATTATTAGGTATCTTGGGAGTTTTTACTATGATCGACAACCATATTGCTTATTTAAGGCGTTAACTTTAATTCCTATAGAGTATTTACAAATGATACAAATAGAGTTAATTGGAAATTTTATGTTTAATCTTACCCATGATATAAAAACATTAGGGTTAGATGAGGTTGTGTTTACCAAAAATCCGGTATCATACCTTGAGTCAATAAAGCTAATGACGGAAGCTGATGTGCTGTTACTGATAGATGCACCAGATTACAATATATTTTTACCAAGTAAATTAGTTGAATATATTAATACCGGCAAGCCAATATTGGCTATTACCCCAGATGGGGAGTCCAAAGATATCCTGACGCAAAGTACAACGATACATGTAATTGCAGATGTTAATGATATAAGAGATATTGCTGATAAATTGCAAAAACTTATATATACAATCCACCTTAATTTAATTAAGATCCATGAAAACCAACCTAAAAACAGATTCAGTATAGATGTTGTTGGTCATCAATTTAAAAATTGTATAGATCAATTATAGATAATATGAAAATATTAATTTTAGGTGTCACGGGGATGTTGGGGAATGCTATTTTTAGTTATCTTTCATCGTTAAAATCTTTTGCAGTTTTTGGGACTATTAGAAATAAAAAATTAATATCTTGTTTTAAAAATAATGAATCAAAAATTATAGCAGAAGTTAATGCTCTTAATTCAAACCAGCTTAAGGTGGTGATAAATGCAATTAAGCCACACTATGTTATTAATTGTGTTGGGGCTATTAAGCAACGTGAAATTGGCAACAACCCATTACAAGCCATACCATTAAATGCGCATTTACCACATGTGTTATCTAAGTTAGCTTATGATAGCAACTCAAAGTTTATTCAGTTTAGTACCGATTGTGTTTTTTCAGGAAAAGTTGGTGGGTATACAGAAAATTCATTACCGGATGCTAATGATATTTATGGTAAAACAAAATTGCTTGGCGAAGTTGTAAATAATTCTAGTATAACATTAAGAACATCTATTATTGGGCATGAACTTGCTGGCAATACCAGCTTGCTGGATTGGTTTTTGTCTCAGAAAGATAGTGTTAAGGGATATTCAAAGGCCATTTTTACCGGATTGCCAGCTGTGGAAATTGCAGCTGTTTTAGAAAATATTTTTATTAATCATCCAAATTTACATGGGCTATATCATTTGTCTTCCAACAAGATATCAAAATATGATTTATTGCAGCTGATTAAGAAAGTTTATAAAAAAGATATTAATATTATAGATTCTGATGAATTAATAATAGATCGTTCGTTAAATTCAAATCTTCTAAAAAGCAAAATTGGGTATATACCTCCGAGTTGGGAGGTATTAATTGATAAAATGTATAGATATAGTGGTAAATATAATAATGTTTGGCAATCCGTAAAGGACGAACGTAATGCTTAAAGTCATGACAATGGTGGGTACCAGACCTGAAATTATAAAAATGTCCCGTACAATCAAATTGTTTGATATACACACACAACATACCTTTGTTCATACAGGGCAAAATTATGATTACGAATTAAATGAAATTTTTTTTGAAGATTTAGATATCAGAAAACCAGACTATTTTCTTGAAATACAAGATGAAAATCCAATTTACACCATTGCCAATGTAATTTCTAAAACAGATGATTTACTGGTTAAAATTAAGCCAGATGTGTTTATGGTATACGGAGATACTAATTCTTGTTTGTCGGTGTTGGCGGCCAAGCGTCGTAAAATTCCTGTTTTTCATATGGAAGCAGGTAATCGTTGTTTTGATCAACGGGTTCCTGAAGAAATAAATCGTAAAATTATAGATCATGTTAGTGACGTTAATATGGTTTTATCAGAGCATGCTCGTAGATATTTGTTACACGAAGGGTTCCCTGCTGATAGAATTATAAAAACTGGATCTCACATGAAAGAAGTTTTAACTTTTTATCATGACAAAATAGAGCAATCTAACATATTATCTAAGTTAAATTTACAGTCAAAATCATATTTTGTATTAAGTCTGCATAGAGAGGAAAATCTGGACGCTTTGAAAAACATCGATTCATTAAGTAATATTTTAAATACAATAGTGCAAACATATGATAAAAAAATGATTGTTTCTTTACATCCACGCACTAGTAAACAGCTGTCTTTAAAATCTAAATTTGATCCAAGAATCGAATTTCATAAGCCATTTGCTTTTTCTGCATATATTAAACTACAACAACATGCTATATGTGTGTTATCTGATAGTGGCACGATTACAGAAGAAGCATCTATTTTGAATTTCCCAGCGGTTAATTTAAGACATGCTCATGAAAGGCCAGAGGGGATGGATGCAGGTGTTGCTATTACTAGTTCTTTATCTGAAAAAAATATTTTGTCGGCAATTGATGCGTCATTTTCTCAACTAAGTAGGAATGTCTTGGACTATCAAGATTTGAATGTTTCTCAAAAAGTGTTACAAACTGTGTTGAGTTATGTTGATTTTGTAAATAGGGTGGTGTGGTTCAAATGATCAGCATAGTTGTTGATTTGATTAAAAATAAATTTTTAATCTTAGAGCTTGCTAAGCGTGACATTTTATCATCTTATAGGGGCACTATTATTGGGGTCGCTTGGACTCTCATTAATTCATTGATTATGCTTACTATTTATACTTTTTTATTTTCATTTGTATTTAAAACTCGTTGGGGCGGAAAAGAGCTAGATGAACCTGGTAGTATTGTTTGTTTTTCAATGGTATTGTTTTCGGGTCTTATTATTTATAATTTTTTTATTGAAATTTTAACCAGAGCACCATCGATTGTGGTTGGTAATGTTAATTTTGTTAAAAAGCTGGTTTTTCCTTTACATGTTTTAGCCTATGTTGTTGTTTCTAGAGCTCTTTTTAATTTTTGTATTAATTTTTTTGTGTTGATTGTGGGCAATTTAATTGTGTCTGGAAATATTCAGATAACAAGTTTGTGGCTCCCATTGATTTTATTGCCATTGATTTTTTATTCTTTGGGGGTTGTTTGGCTGGTTTCTTCTATAAGCGTCTATTTAAGAGATCTAACGTATATAATTCAATCACTAACCATCTGTCTACTTTTTTTGTCCCCAGTATTTTTCCCCGTTACTGCTGTGCCAGAAAAAATAAGATTTTTGATTTATTTAAATCCGTTGACAACATTTATTGAACAATTTCGAACAATTTTTATTTATGGTAAAAATATTCAAGGGTATGGATTGTTAATACAATCAGTTCTAGGTTTTACTTTCATGTGTTTTGGATACTTGGTATTTTCGAAATTAAGAAAAGGATTTGCAGATGTCCTGTAACTCGATTATCGTTGAAAATTTAAGTAAGTATTTTGAAGTATATAAAAATCCTCAAGATAGGTTAAAAGAGATAGTGTTTCCAAGATTGCAAAAAATGATACGCAAACCATCTCAAGAATACCATCAAAAATTTTGGGCTCTGAAAGATATTTCATTTGAAATTAAAAAAGGTGAGACAGTTGGTATTTTAGGGCAAAACGGTAGTGGCAAAAGTACTCTATTACAAATTATTATGGGTACAATGAGTGCATCAAGTGGTAAAATTTCGACTATTGGTAAGGTTTCTGGTTTGCTTGAGTTGGGTTCTGGTTTTAATCCAGATTTTACTGGCCGTGAAAATGTTTATTTGAATGGCAGTTTACTTGGTTTGTCTAAACAGGAGATTAATAATAAATTTGATGATATCGCATCTTTTGCGGATATTGGTGAGCACTTAGATATGCCAGTCAAAACTTATTCTAGCGGTATGATGTTACGCTTAGCATTTGCTGTGCAATGTTACGTTGAATCCGATATTTTAATTATTGATGAAGCATTAGCTGTTGGTGATGCTCGCTTTCAACTCAAATGTTTTAGAAAACTTCAAGAAATTAAAGATCGGGGAACAACGATTCTTTTTGTGTCGCACGCAGTGGAGATGGTTAAATCATTTTGTAATAGGGGGATTGTGTTAGATTATGGATGTGTTAAATATATAGGAACAGTTAATACAGCGGCCATTAGATATAATGATATTTTGTTTCCTAAAATGCACCATAATAAGTTACATAATTCTAATTTGGATAAAGCAATAAAAAGTTTATCTTTGAATACTACTACTGCTAATAAGATTTCTAACAAAAATATTCATATAATAGATATATCTCACGAAAATGCAAATGTTTTTGGTGCAGGCGGAGCTAAACTAGATTCTATTAAAATTACAGGTTTAGATGGCAACCTTTTTAGTGGTGGAGAGCAGGTAGAAATAGAAGCATCTTTTACGTGGGACCAAAATTTCATAAAACAGCTTTTAGGGTCTAAATTAATAAAGCCTAATATTACTCTTGGCGTTGCATTATCCAATAAACAAGGATTATATTTGTTTGGTGCAAACGGTTTTGACAAGGAGGTTCCAATTGATGTTTTTTTATTTTGTTCTGGAACTACCTGTATTAAATTTAATATGCCTTATTTGATGGAAGGTGATTATTTTTTAACTGTTGCCATTGCTGTAGGTACTCAGCAAGCTCATGAACAATTAATATGGTATGATGCATTAATTCAATTAAAAAGTTTTCCAAAAGCCAACAAAATTCTAGGTCTTTTTGCGTTAGATTATGAATATAATTTTGAGGTAACAAATGAATAACTTGCAAGAATTATTATATAATCAAGGTGAACGTCTGGTGCCTTATATATCGCATGATAACTCAGAACTTATTAGGCATAGAAGTTCATATGCGTTTTTTTATCGTGTTATTGAACAAGATATTTTAAATGAAACAAAAGAAATAAAAATTATTGATCTTGGTTTCGGCACAGGTTATGGACTGGCATTGTTGTCTAGCTTAAAGAATTCTAATCTTTTAGGTGTTGATATCGCGCCAGAATGTGAAATTTTTGCTAAACAATATTATTGTAGATCGAATGTTAAATATCATACAGAAGATTTACAAACATATATCACTAGTATGGGTGATGAATTTGATTACGTAGTTTCTAGAGGGGTATTGGAACATATTGATAATGGATTGAATTTGATTGAAAATATTTCTTTAAAAAAAAGAATCATGATTGATGTTCCTTATAAAGAAAAACCAGGAAACAATCATCATATGTTAACTGACATTACAGAATTGTCTTTTGCTAACATACAGAATGTGGAGTTTTTTTATGAGTCTTTAGACGGAACAATATATTCATCTGATTGTTTTCCTAAAGATGCAAACATGATTATGGTAGTTATTAGTGATCCTTCATTGCCAAAAGTGAGTAACTTGTTTGAATTTCCAGTTGCACCTGAAGTAACTACACAATTAGAGGAATCAAGTCAAAAAAACTCAATCACCACAACAATGTTTTATGAAAATCAAGACAATTTTTTATTAGAGATTGAGAAATTAATAAAGCAAACAGAAATAATTGTTGATATTGGTTGTGGCATTATTCCTATGAATTATTTTAGACCAAAATTACATATTATGGTTGAGCCATGGAAAGAATATGCAGATATTTTATCTTATCGACATCAGTATGATAAAAGTGTTTTAATTTTTCGGTTAGACGCATTGGAAGCAATGACAAGTTTTGCAGATAATTCTGTTGATAGTATATTTTTACTTGATGTTATAGAGCATATGGAGAAAGATAAAGGAATAAAAGTTTTAAAAGAGTGCGAACGTGTTGCTAGAGAACAAGTGATAGTATTTACTCCGCTTGGATTTATGCCTCAACATGATCATGGTAATGATGCATGGGGTTTGTCAGGCAGTATAATGCAAGAACATAAATCAGGTTGGTATCCAAGTGATTTTTCAAATAATTGGAATTTTTACATATGTAATAATTTTCATACAACCAATAATAAAAACATCCTTTTAAAAAATCCATACGGGGCTTTTTTTGCTATAAAAAATTTTGCAAAAAAAAACATTAAACATCCAGAATCTTTTTCTGATATAAGAAAACCTCTGCCATCAGAGATTTTGCTGGCACAAATTACGAATGAGCTAGCACAAAATAAGAATGAGCTGGCACAAATTGCGAATGAGCTAGTACAAACTAAGGATGAGCTGGCACAAACCAAGGATGAGCTAGTACAAACCAAGGATGAGCTGGCACAAATTGCGAATGAGCTAGTACAAACTAAGAATGAGCTGGCACAAACTAAGAATGAGCTAGTACAAACTAAGAATGAGCTGGCACAAACTAAGAATGAGTTAAATAAATACAAAAATAACAAAATTATACAAATAGTAAAATTTATTTTTCATAACATACCAAATTCAATTAATCAAAAAATCCAAATAGCTTTCAATTGGAAAAAATAGTTGTATATGGCTCCAAAAACACCACTTGTTAGCATCATTATTCCAACTTATAATCGTGCACAGTTTATCGCCGCCGCAATACACAGTATAATTCATCAAACATATACAAATTTTGAAATTTTAGTTATTGATGATGGATCAGGAGATAATACCAAAAATATAGTGCAATCTTTTAATGATGTTAGGATTTTTTATTTTTTTCAACAACACAATGGACGTTCTTCAGCACGAAATTTAGGAATATTGATCGCTAAAGGTAAATATATTACATTTTTAGATTCTGATGATCTTTATTTACCAGAAAAAATAGAGAAACAAGTTGAGTATTTAGAAAGTAATTTGCAATATTCAATGATTTATTCTTCTGCTCAATGCATAGATGAACAAGGATCTCAGTTAAATTATACTTATCAAGCAATTGATTCAGGTTGGATATATGAAAAAATTGCTTATTTTTTACCTGTAACCATTATTCTTCCTACAGTTATGGTGCGCAAAGAAATTTTTCAAGAAATTGGGGCTTTTGATGAAAAAATGGATAGATTTGAAGATGTTGATATGTGGAGGAGAATATCAAAAAAATTCATGATATATGCAATGCCAGATGTAACCTGTTTGATTAGAACACACTCAGATAATCATATTAAAAATCAAAACCCAGAAAAAATAATTGAAAGCTTAGAATATTATAAAAAGAAAATTTTAAGAGAAGATAATCATATAAGCACAGCACAACATGAGAATAAAATCAATATTCTTTATGAATACTATATAAGTGCTTTTTCAGCATTTCCAGAATTTCAAGCTTTTGCGAACAAACTTTGCTTAGTATCTACTGGTAGAACTAGTTTTACCAGAAAACTGCATCAAAAAATAAAACAAATTTTATTAATAGTAACTGCCAGAAAAATTACTAATATTATTAGCAAGAGAAAAAAAATTTTGTTTGTTGCAATGCAAGATAGCATTCATACGGCCCGTTGGATTAACCAGATTTCAACAGAAAAATATGACATTTATTTGGCTGCGGTATACGGTACTGCACCTCATTCACAATTAAAAAATACTTTAAAAGTGTACTATCCATTTAGATCTTTTGTTATTCACAAATCAGTTGAAATAATTAAAGACATTTTCAGCTTGTTTTGTAATTATAAGCTTCCAAGTGGCGGAAATGTGAATCACAATATTGTTTTGAAATATTCTAATATAATGCCAATAAGCATGATGTCTTTAGGTAAAGAATATTCTACAACTATTAGTTTTGGTAACTCTAATGCATCTGTTATAAAATGTTTTGGTCCTAAAAATTTGGTGAAAATCATTAGGAAAATAAAACCAGATCTGATTCATTCATTAGAGTTTCAATTGTGTGGGTATAATACTTTATATGCCAAAAAAATATATGGTTTATCAAAATTCCCACCTTGGATTGCAACTAACTGGGGAAGTGATATTTATTATTTTCAAAATGATCCCGAGCATAAAAAAATAATTCAAGATTTACTGTCAGAAATTGATTATTATAGTTCGGAATGTGAAAGAGACGTTAGTATCGCAAGAAATTTAGGATTAAAGAAACCAGTTATGCCAGTTATGCCTAATACTGGCGGTATAAATATTAGTGTTGCAGATTGTTTACGTCATGGAATATCACCTTCAAATAGAAAAATTATCATGGTGAAAGGGTACCAGCATTTTGCAGGTAGAGCACTAATCGCTCTGGATGCTATTGTGGCTTGCGCATCACATCTTAAAGATTATAAAATAATCCTGTACTCTACATCTGAAGAAGTTGCAAATAAAGCACAAAAAATAAAAGAAACATATAAATTAAATTTTGAATTTTTAAGTTTATTAGGCAAAACTTATGTTGACCATGAAACTATGCTTATAAATTTTAGTGAAGCTCGGATTTATATGGGAATTTCAGCATCCGATGGTATTAGTACGTCGTTACTTGAAGCTATGGCTATGGGGGCTTTTCCCATTCAAACAAATACATCATGTTGCGAAGAATGGATAGAAGATGGTGTTACTGGCTTTGTGGTTTCGCCATATAATCTTACTGGGATAATAAACTCTTTAAAAACCGCTTTGGTCGATAATAATCTTGTAGACAATGCTGCAAAACTTAATTGGAAAACGGTTTTAGAACGTCTTAATTCTGAAAACTGCACACAACAAGCTAATAAAATGTACGAGTTAATTTTTGAGAAAGAACATGCAAAATAACCCACTAGTGTCCATTATTATTCCTGTTTATAATGGCGCAAATTATCTAAGCGAGGCCATTGATAGCGCTATTCGACAAACATATAAAAATATTGAAATTATTGTTATTAATGATGGATCTATTGATCAAACTGAAAGTATTGCGCTTAGCTATAAGGATCTTATTAAATATTATAGAAAAGAAAATGGTGGCGTAGCATCTGCTCTTAATTTTGGCATACAGAAAATGCATGGTAGTTATTTTTCTTGGCTTAGTCATGATGATCTTTATACAAGTGATAAAATTGAAAAACAGATCAAGGAAATTTCGAAATATTCAGCAGATACTATTTTATATTCTAATTATGGTGTTTTTCATAACAACCCGGCTGATTTTTATTTAGTTAATTTGTCAAATGTTAATAACTTTAGATATTGGATTACTATTAAAAATATTTTACATGGATGTACATTATTGATTCCAAAAGCCGCATTCGATAGGCATGGCTTATTTGATACCACACTTAAAACTACTCAAGATTATGATATGTGGTTTAAGCTAGATTATAAATTTATACATATTCCAAACATGCTAGTTTTGGCAAGAAGTCATCCAGAACAAGGCTCTATTATTATGTCTGAAATCGCCCAAAGAGAGTGTGATGAACTTATAACCTCTTTTGTTAACAAGCTACAACCCATAGAAATAATTAAAGGATCTAATAAAACATTATCTAATGGGTATCTAGACATTGCAGATTGTTGTGTTAAAAGAGGATTTATAAAAGCCAATCTAAGAGCACTAGAATTATCAGGAGTAAAACATGTTCAATTAAAAGATCCCATCAGAGAGAAAAAATTTATGAATTTATTACAAAAAATTAAACATAAAATTAAATCTTTATTAATAAAAGATAATTTAATAAAAATTAAAAACTTAACTCATTGTGAAGATTTACAACATAAATTTACTAAAGTTTATGAAAATAATTTGTTTGCGGGACGAAATTCACGCTCCGGAGAAGGTTCCGATTTGATTCAAACTGAAATCATACGTTCTGCCATTCCAAAACTTATCCAAAAATATAAAATTGAGTCTATGATTGATGCCCCTTGTGGCGACTGGTACTGGATGCGTAAAGTGAATCTTGGAGTTAAAAAATACATTGGTATAGATATAGTGCAAAAAATAATTGATTGTCACAATCAGCTTTATGGTAATGATACCATTTCTTTTAAATGCCTTAACTTGGTAGATGCTAAGTTGCCCAAAGTAGATTTAATATTTTCCCGTGATTTCTTGGTGCATCTTAAATATCAAGATATTATGGAAATTCTTAAAAAGTTCAAATTGTCAGAAAGCACATATTTATTGACAACAACATTTACCAATAGAAGAGAAAATGTTGATCTAGATAATTTATTCTGGAGGCCATTAAATTTAGAAATGCCCCCGTTTAATTTCCCCAAACCACTGGAAGTGCTTAATGAGGGATGTACAGAGGATAATGGAAATTTTTCAGATAAATCCCTAATGCTATGGAATTTGTCCGATATTCCGAGTTAAGGTAGCCCTGGTTAGTGATGTGCCAAGATTGGGCGATTTGACTTTTATTGATTTCAATAAGATAATGGCAAATCTTGATTTTATTTTAAATTAATTTTTTAGTAGTTAACATATTTTGGTGGGTTATGAAGAGAACTTTTCAACCTTGTAATAGAAAAATGAAAAAAACCCATGGGTTTAGAGCTAGAATGAAAACTAAATCAGGCAGGTGTGTTTTGAGTAGACGTAGAAGAAAAGGGCGTTACGCTCTTACTAAGTAGTTGCAAATTAACACTAAACGGCAATATTGTGCCCCTAATTACAAACAAATATTTACAAAGCCACCTTTCTTGGTAAGTAAAGATTTTTCTATTTGGGTTGGTTGTAGCGAAAATTTTCATTCATCTTGTTTAGGTGTTATTGTGCCTAAAAAAAATGTTAAGCTAGCGGTCGCTAGAAATAAATCTAAGCGGATCGCAAGAGAGATTTTTAAAGATTACCGTTATAAGCTGGTAAAAAAAGATGTGGTGTTAGTTATAAAAAAATTTGAGACTGCTCATAACTTAGATATTTGGAAAAAAAAACTAATAGGGGTATATTCTTGGTTAGGCTATTTTGTTGCTCGGTGCTGAGTTTTAATAAATGGGTTGCCAAAAATTTTATATCTGGCTATCAAACATTTATTTGTCCATATTTGCCACCAAGTTGTAGATTTAACCCTAGTTGTTCGGAATATACCAAATTAGCCATCATGAAGTATGGTGTATTAAAAGGTGTTGGTATGGGAATTGCGAGATTAGGTAGATGCCAGCCATTTGTGAATTACAGTGCTGACACTGAAGATTAACAAATGAATTCGATTATTTTATATATTTAATTAATAGAAGTTGATAGGTGTTATGGATAAGCAAACTTTAAGATTTATTTTATTGTCTGTAGTTGTTTTTGTTGGATTTTCATTATTTTCTACTTATTCAGAAAAAGATGTAAAAACTAGTAAAAATATAAGTGCCTCAGGCTCAAATCTAGGGGCGGAGGATGTGCCTGCCGTTGATATGCATCAAAAATTAGATATTCCTAATGAAATAATTAGCAATTCTGTACAGCCTCATTCTCGCATCCAGCGCCAAGATCAATCGACAGTTAGTGTTACCACCGATGTTTTAAATGTTAACATTAATGCGCATGGAGATTTGGTGTATGCAGAATTAAAACAATATCCGCAAAATAATAAACATCACGAGCAAGGATTTTCGTTGTTATCAGAGACGAAAGATAGATTTTATATTGCTCAATCGGGATTGTTATCCGAGCTGGGACCAGATTCTAAAAGTCATGGTAGGGCTCAATTTGTTGCAGCCAATTCTAATTATGTGATGAAAGATGGCGATAAATCATTACAAGTAGATTTGAAGTATTCTCATACTCCTGAAGATGGCTCTAGTCTTGATTTTGTTAAAAGATTTATATTTTATAAAAACAGCTACGTTATTGATGTTAAATATATCATTACTAATAATGGCGAAGCAGAATATACGGGTAGTATGTATGGTCGCTTAAGGCGCAATCAAGAGAAATCTGCCGGTGGATTTTTTAGTGGTGGTTTAAGAACTTATACTGGGGCTGCTGTAAATACTCCAGAAGAAAAATATAAAAAAATTGCATTTTCTAACATGAAAAATCCATATAAAATTGCTTTTAATGGTGGTTGGATTGCTATGCTAGAGCACTATTTTGTTAGTGCTTGGGTGCCTGATGCTAATAATTTTAGTGAATATCAAACAGAGCAATTTAATGATAATTCATTTGGTGTGAGATTTGTAAATTCGCCAATTAGTGTGGCACCAGGCGATACCAAAACCGTTGCGGCCAAGCTGTTTGTTGGTCCCAAAATAGCGGATATATTAAAGGATGTATCTCCGGCATTAGATTTGACTGTAGATTATGGAATTTTATGGTGGTTGTGTGTGCCATTATTTGAATTATTAAAAGCTATTTTTAATATAATTGGTAATTGGGGTTGGTCCATTATTGTTACTACTTTGTTAATTAAATTGTTATTTTATAAATTATCAGCAACCAGTTATCGTTCTATGGGGAACTTAAAAAAACTTCAGCCCAAGATAGAATCTTTAAAATCTTCCTGTGGAGAGGATCGTCAAAAATTTAGTCAATCAGTAATGGAATTATATCGTAAAGAAAAAGTTAATCCATTAGGTGGGTGTTTACCTATTTTAGTACAAATTCCTGTATTTATTTCTTTATATTATGTATTACTGGAAAGTGTTGAGTTGCGGCAAGCTAGTTGGTGTATGTGGGTTATGGATTTGTCGGCTAAAGATCCTTTTTATATATTACCTGTTATTATGGGGATCAGTATGTTTGTGCAGCAAAAAATGAATCCTCCGCCTCCGGATCCTATCCAGGCTAAAGTTTTAATGGTTATGCCTGCATTTTTTACGGTATTGTTTTTGCAGTTTCCATCGGGATTAATGTTATATTGGATAGTTAATAATAGTTTATCTATTTTGCAGCAAATGTTTATTACTAGAAATATAGAGCAAGACGGATCAGCTATAAAGCCATTTAGAAGCTAATTATTATTGTTGTTAGATTAAAAAAATAAAGAATAAATTAACATGTTACCGATAGATGGGGATACAATAGTTGCGATAGCCACCCCTCCTGGGGTTGGTGGGGTTGGAATAATTAGGATTTCTGGCAATTTAGCTTCGTCTATTGCCATGAAAGTCGTTAAAAAACCTTGTGTTGTCCCCAATAAAGCCATATATACAGATTTTTTGTCACATCATGCGGAAACATTAGATAGTGGCATTGCCATTTTTTTTAAAGGGCCATATTCTTTTACTGGTGAAGATGTTATCGAGATCCAAGCGCATGGTGGTCCTGTAATTTTGAGTATGTTATTGCGCACAATTGTGGAGATGGGAGCTAGGATCGCAGAGCCAGGAGAATTTTCTCGACGTGCTTTTTTATCTCAAAAAATTGATTTAATTCAAGCAGAAAGTGTGGTGTCGCTGATTAATGCCCAGACAGAGCAGGCGGCTCTTGCGGCTGTTAAAAGTTTACAAGGTGAATTTTCTAAGCAAATTAATTTATTATTAGAAGAGTTGATAGCTATCAGGATGCACTTGGAGGCAATAATTGATTTCCCAGAAGATGATATAGATGTGTTATCTTGGACTTTGATTGAAAGCAATATGATCAATTTACAAACAAAAATCAGCGTGACTTTGCAGTGTGCCAAGAATGGCAGTTTGATTAACCATGGGATTAAGGCTGTAATTTTAGGTAAACCAAATGTTGGCAAGTCCAGTTTGTTAAATTTTTTATTAGGTGAAGATAGAGTTATTGTTACTGATATCCCTGGCACCACGAGGGATGTAGTATCTCATGTGGTGAATATAGACGGTTTGTTAATCAATTTTGCAGATACTGCTGGTGTTAGATTAACTAGTGATGTTGTAGAAAAATTAGGTATAGCGAAAGCAATCAAAGAAATAGAAGTTGCTGATTTAATTATCTTAATGATAACTGCCGAAGAATTTTTAGCTGCTAGAGATTTTTCAATAATAAATTTTTTACCAGAAACTATCAGTTTGGATTTGTTAAGTAATAAAAAAATATTGTTATTGATTAATAAAATAGATTTACATGTAATGCCATCGACAATGTTTGAAAAAAATAATTTAACAGCAATATTTGTATCTATTAAAAATAATATTGGTATAGATTTATTAAAACAGCAAATCAAACAAACCATAGGTTTTTCTTGTGAAAACTTAGTTTTTACCGCTAAAGAACGACATGTTCAATCATTAAAACAAGTATACGATCATATTGTGTGTGGTAAACAGATTTTTTCTGATAATAAACAGGGGTGGGATTTGGTGGCAGAAGAATTACGATTAGGACAGGAGTGCTTGTCTAAAATAACAGGTGTTTTTACTAATGAAGATTTGTTAAGTAAGATTTTTTCTGAATTTTGTATAGGTAAGTGATGTCAATTAAATTTCCAGAAACTTTTGAGGTAATAGTTATAGGTGGTGGTCATGCAGGGACTGAAGCCGCTCTTGCCTCTAGTCGTCGAGGTGCTAAAACTTTATTGCTTACTAACAATATCGAAACTATTGGTTTGATGTCTTGTAATCCAGCTATAGGTGGGATAGGTAAGGGACATTTAGTGAAAGAAATTGAAGCTATGGGTGGAGCTATTGGTTTGGCAGCAGATTTTGCTGGTATTCATTATAGAACTTTAAACAGTAGTAAAGGAGCTGCCGTGCAGGCAACTAGGGCGCAAAGTGATAGAAATTTATATCGTTTGGCTATTAGGAAGTTGATTGAAAACCAAAATAACTTAAAAATATTTCAAGCTGCGGTTGATAATTTATCTATTGACAACAATAAAATTACTGGCGTTATAACGAGTACGGGAATTGTTTTTCTAGCATCGGCTGTTGTATTAACTACGGGTACTTTTTTAAATGGCAAGATCCATATTGGTAATTATAATTCCATGGCTGGCAGGATGAGCGACATCTCGGCCGTTGCTTTGGCTAACAATTTATATAATTTACCATTTTCAGTTAATCGTTTAAAGACTGGTACTCCTCCTAGGATAGATAGTCGTAGTGTGGATTTTACTAAATTAAATGTTCAACCAACAGAGGCGGTTACCCCATATTTTTCTATTTGGGAAGCAAAAGAACAATTTTTACATATTCCTAAAGTTAATTGTTATATTGCGAGAACTAATAAAACTACTAATGATATTATTATGCAAAATTTAGAAAAATCTGCCATGTATGGTGGAATGATAGAAGGAACAGGTCCTAGGTATTGTCCATCTATAGAAGACAAGATAGTTAGATTTGGTGAAAGAGACTCGCATCAAATATTTTTAGAACCAGAAGGATTACATACGACCGAATTATATCCAAATGGATTGTCTACTAGTTTGCCATTTGATATTCAAATCAAAATGATCCAAAGTATCGAGGGTTTAGAAAAAGCGCATTTAACCAGGCCAGGTTATGCTGTAGAATATGATTTTTTTGATCCAAGAGATCTGCAGCCAACGCTGCAAACCAAGTCTATAGCAGGTCTGTTTTTTGCAGGACAAATTAATGGTACTACAGGTTATGAAGAAGCGGCAGCTCAAGGTCTTGTTGCCGGAATTAATGCATCTGCTGCTGTTTTAAATTTAGAATCATGGACCCCTCGGCGTGATGAAGCCTATATTGGGGTGTTAATTGATGATTTAATAACCAAGGGAACCAGTGAGCCATATCGTATGTTAACCAGTAGAGCTGAATATAGATTGCAATTAAGAGAAGATAATGCAGATTTTCGTTTGGCGACCACTGCTAGAAGATTAAATTTAATAGATGATTATAAATTTCAAAAATTTATAAATAAAAAAAATACTATTGAACAAGAAATATTTAAATTAAAAAAAATTGTTATTGTACCTAACAGCGATGATGCAGTAGAGTTTGAAAAAATTACCGGTAAAAAGTTGGAAAAAGAATCGCGAGCGTTTGATTTGCTGAAAAGACCAGAAGTTAATTATGATGTTTTAACTAAGTTGTCGGCTGTTGGTGGATTGGTTGGTACTGCTGATGTTATAAGAAGCTTGGAAATAACAGTTAAATATGAAGGGTATCTTGCAAGGCAAGAAGCTGAAATTGCTAAACATGCTAAATATGAAAAATTAATTATTCCTGATGAATTTAATTATGCTGATATAGCTGGGTTATCTAGCGAGGTTGTAGAAAAACTGAGCAGATTTCGTCCTGAAACTGTAGGTCGTGCGAGTCGTGTATCAGGGGTTACTCCTGCTGCGATCTCTATTTTATTAGTATGTTTAAAAAAATAATATGCAAAAATTATTGATAGCAGGTGCCAATAAATTAGGTGTAGAGTTAAACGTCGTTCAAGCAGAACAGTTACTACAATATTTAAATATTTTGCGACAATGGAATAAGATACATAATTTATGTGCAGATGCATCTTATGAGCATATGATGTCGTATCACTTGTTAGATAGTATTAGTATCTCTGGCAATATAGATTTAAAATCCAAACATCTGTTAGATGTTGGTTCCGGTGCGGGTTTACCAGGTATCCCGCTGGCTATTGTTGATCCTTCTTGTACCATTAAATTGTTGGATGCTAAAGCTAAAAAAATTGCTTTTATCAGGCATGTTATTAATGTTTTGGAATTAAAAAATGTTACAGTAGTATTATCTAGGATAGAAGATTATATACCACAAGAACCACCTGTTGTATTTGATATTGTTGTATCCAGGGCTTTTGCGAGTTTAACAAATTTTATAAAATTATCCGGCAGATTTTGTGATAAAGATGGATTACTGGTTGCCATGAAATCGGATCCAAGTGAATTGGTGCTTGGTACAGCTGTTATAGATGATTATAAAATAATAAATATAAAAAATTTAGTTATCCCAGGGGTGGCGGCTAAACGTAGTTTAGTGTTGGTTGGCACTTAATTAATAAATTTTATGGTCCGGTATTGCTAGAGCTGGCATCGTTATGATTATTAATTACAGGAGTAGTTGTAGGTTGAGGTGTTAGTGGGTTAGTTGTTGGGGCAGCCGTATGTTTATGACTAAATAAATTTAGAAAACCACGTAGAGTATAATTATGTTTGGCACCATAGTTAGTGAGTTTAAACCAATAATCATTTTGACTCGACTTATTCATAGTAACGGTGAAGGAATTGATAGCCAATTTTCTATCAGCTAAATTAAGGGTGGATTTTAATGAAAATGCTG
>DITK01000018.1 GCA_002422785.1 Francisellaceae bacterium UBA6186 | reverse complement strand
CTCTCCCAGCTGAGCTATAACCCCTCTGAGACACAAATGGTATAATTATTGGATAGACGATGTCAACATATGATTTTGGTCTTAATTTAGGAAATTTTTTAGCGGCTATATGGTCATGGTCAAATTCAAGATAGTAGCTATTCCCTTAGTTATTCTATCTAATACTGTTTGTTTACCAATTAATTCTAATACCTTATCGATGGAAGGGGTCTTATCTTTACCGGTAGTTATTAACCTCAGTGGCACAGCTATTTCACTAAATTGTAATTTTGACTTTTCTGCAATCAATTTTAATGCAGAGTGAATATGGCTCGCATGCCAATCTAAATTGTTAAATTCTAATAATAATTCTCTCAAAGCCAGAATAATGTTGGAATTGTTTTTGATATTTATTAATATCTCTGGAAACAAATTAATATTTATTGCTAGGTTATCTTGATAAAAATAACTACTTTCTTCTGCCATTTCTTTTAAAGTTTTAACACGATTTTGTTGCAATGCAATAATTTTAGTTATATCTGGATTATTAGTATTAAAATTAATATTTAATGCTTTTAATTGTTGTGTAAATGGTTTAATTAAATCAGTTGCGTTGCTAGTTGCTATATAATGGTGATTTAGCCATAAAAGTTTATCTAAATTAAAAATAGCCGCAGATTTATGTACCGATTTAATGTTAAATAAATTAATTAATTCTTCAATAGAAAAAATTTCTTGATTTTTATGTGACCACCCTAATCTAACTAAATAATTTATTAGGGCGTGCGGTAAGATCCCCAATTTTTCATAATCTAAAACACTAGATGCACCGTGCCGTTTAGATAAACGAGAGCCGTCTGTTCCTAAGATCATAGGTATATGTGCATAACGAGGAACGACCCCACCTAAGGCTTGTAATAAATTAATTTGTTTAGGAGTATTGCTAATATGATCTTCGCCACGAATTACATCAGTAATTTTCATATCTAAATCATCAACCACTACAGTAAAATTGTAAGTAGGGGTATTATCTGATCTTAGTAAAATTAAATCGTCTAGCTCTTCATTGGAAATACGTACTTTACCACGAACTAAATCATCAAATTCTACATATCCAAACAAAGGATTTTTAAATCTTACAACACAAGTAGTAGTTGTGGTAGATAAATTTTTTTCTCGGCACAAACCATCGTATTTAGGTTTTTGTTTAGCATTAGTTTGCTGTACTCGTAAGTTATCTAAACGTTCTTTGCTACAATCACAACGATAAGCTAAATTTGTTGCTAATAACTGTTCAATAATACTTAAATATCTTGGAAAACGTTGTGATTGAAAAAATGGGCCTTCATCCCAATTTAAACCTAACCAGGTTAAGCCATTTAAAATGACATCGACAGATTCTTTAGTCGATCGTTCTAAATCGGTGTCTTCTATTCGCAAAATTAATTTACCATGATTTTTTTTTGCAAATAACCAGCAATAAAGTGCTGTGCGTACGCTTCCTATGTGTAAATCACCAGTTGGACTGGGCGCAAATCTAGTTATACAGCTCAAGACAGATCCTAAAAAAAAATATTAATATATAGTATGCTATGTTGCTATAAATCAGCAACATTTTTAATACTGTATGTTAACATAAAAGCTATATTGACAACCAAATTAAATACCTAGACAATTAAGCCTTTCCAAGGCTATGTAGCTCAGCTGGTTAGAGCGTGGCACTCATAATGCCGAGGTCGGTGGTTCGAGCCCACTCATAGCCAATTAATATCCAACTAATATAGATATAACATGCTAACCACTGAACAAACTATAAAATTAAATCATGCAATTGCGGATAGATTATTAGAACGTTTAGAATTTATGCCTTTTCAACCAGATCATATTTTAGAGTTTGGTTGTATAGATCAATATTTATTAGATCAATTATCTGTTTATTATCCCCATTCAGAATTATATGGATTAAGCTCCAATAGTAATATAAGCGACATCAATGGTGTTACACATAATGTGTTTAAGGCAAATTTAACCAAATTACCGTTAGCCGATAATAGTTTAGATCTAATAATCTCTAATTTAGTTATAGATTGTTTAAATATAGATCTTGATAAATATTTTAAAGAGCTATATCGAATTGTTAAATTTGATGGTTTATTGTTATTTACTATGATTAATAATACTACAATAAATAATAATCAATTACTGAGTATTGGAGATTTATTATTGAGTAATAAATTTTGCGATCCAGTTATAGATCAAGAATTAATCAATATCAATTATAAATTAAACAATACAGCACAAAATGAAAACTTAACTATAGAAATTTTGTATGGGCATGCGCTAGGTAGTAATTTAATTAAAACCCCAATCAATATAGATTAATTATATTATTTATTGTGTAATTTACTTAAATAAACATCAAATCTATTGGCTTTGCCAGTCAAACTAAAATTTGGTTTAATGTTCTCTAAATATGGAGCAATTCTAGATCTTTTGACTACTACACGTTTTGCAGCATATTGTAAGCTAAATTTTAATAAATTTTGATCTTCTAAATTATCATGCTGATTTTGATGGTGATGTTGTTGTTCATTAGATATTATAAATTGCAAAATTTGCATCAATTTTTTTGGGGCAGCATAAGTTTTTCTATTAAACATAGGATCTAAATAAATAACGTCAGGTAAACAATTATGTTTTTTAACAATATCAGGAATAATTTGTAAGGAATTGCCAGTAAACAAAGTAATATTTTTTATAATAGGAGCTAAAAAATCATTATTTTTAGCTGTTAATAATCTATCTTTAACTAATTTAGCAACGGTTAGATTTTTTTCTATTGCATACACTTTACAATTTAGATGAGCTAAAACTATGGCATCTGTGCCAAATCCACAGGTTGCATCAATAACCTGCAACATATGATTATGACTAGTACCCACGGCTCTTGCAATAGCCTGTTTTTTATGCCCACCACCTTGTTTTAATCTATAAATAAGTGATGATGGGCATGTGGCATCTAAAAAATCTATAAAATTATTCACAACATGAGTGGCTAGATGTACGACAAGAAGAAGATTTACATGATTTACATGGGCAATGTTTAACACATAAATTGTAAAAACATGCTGTTAATGATCCAAATATAAAACCTTCTACTAATCCCCAAAATAGACCTATAAATGCTCCAATTAATGTATAATCAAAACCAATATAAAGGGAACTCAGTACATCTAATAGTTCTCTACCCCAATCGCCGTAAATATTAACTAATCCTAACAGAAAAGTAGCTAATCCCCAAGTTATGCCACAGCCAACCCCTAATCCACAGCTATTTAATTTGGTAACACATTTTTTGCCTTTATCCATGTATATTCCTCCAGGTTATATTTATCAAATTTTAGTTGATTGTATTAAAATTACCATTAATTTACTAAACTATTGTAAAGGTTCTTGGTGAGTCGATAGAGCCGATATAAATTGTTCAGCGTTAAAATCTTTTAAATCATTGATTTTTTCACCAACTCCAATATATCTAATCGGTGTTTTGGTGATTTGAGCTATAGAAAATATTACGCCAGCTTTGGCTGAACCATCCAATTTAGTTATGGTTATTCCAGTTATACCCATGGCCTCATTAAAAACATTGAATTGATTTAAGCTGTTTTGACCGATAGATGCATCTAATACTAGCATGACTTCGTGCGGAGCTGATGGATTTAATTTATGTAATACTTTTTTAATTTTTTTCAACTCGTCCATTAGATTTTTTTTGGTGTGTAGCCTACCTGCAGTATCTGCTATTAAAATATCATATTGATTATTAATTGCAAAATTATATGCATCAAAAATAACTGAAGCACTGTCTGCACCAATTGCTTGTTTTATAACAGGTACATTTATTTTTTCTCCCCACGCAGATAATTGTTCAATAGCTGCGGCTCTAAAAGTATCTCCACAGGCTAATACTACTTTTTTATTAGAGTTTTTATAAAAATTAGCAAGTTTTCCTATAGTGGTGGTTTTACCTGCTCCATTTACGCCTACTAGTAATATAACAAAAGGCTTAATATGTGATGGTGTGATGATTGGTTGTTGGCACGGTTGTAGAATTTCTAATAATACATCGAACAAGGTTTTATAAACACAATCTGCATTAGTTAATTGATCTCGACTTAGTCTTTGGGTTATTGCAGTAATAACTTTATTAGAGGTTAAGATCCCTAAATCTGCTTGCAACAGCAAAGTTTCTAGATCTTCTAATAAATTATCAGAAATATTTTTTTTAAATAAGCTATTTAAGCCGCCAATTAAAAAGTTACGAGTTTTTTGCAATCCATGTTTTAAGCTATTAAACATAATTATTTAATGTTTTTTACTTGCCGATTTTTTTCTCTTCAAACCAAACATGTTTTCTTACCACGGGATCATATTTCATCAGCTTGAGCTTACCACTTTGCTCAAATCCACCTAACATCCTAGGATTTTTTCTAGTAGTATAAAAATATTTGGAAGCTGTGGATGCTAATTTAACAATAATGGTTTTTCTTTTTTTAGACATTTTGTTGCCTCGTTTTAATACAATTAATAATTAATGGGTAAATGTGTTATTAAAATTTTTGACCAGTAGCTTCTAGATTTGCAACTACTTTATCTATACCAAGTTTATCTATAATTCTTAACCCATGACTCGAAATTTTTAGTCTTATAAATTTATTCTTGCTAGGAGACCAGAATCTATGCCACCTAATATTCGGTAAAAATCTGCGTTTAACTTTGCGGTTTGAATGAGATACGGTATGCCCAGACATAGGTCTTTTATTGGTTACCTGACAAACTCTAGACATAAACATCTCCTTAATACTTAAAATACATAAAAACAATTATTAATACTTATTTTGTTTGTTATTTTTAACAAAAAACAGCAATTTATGCAATATTTATTTTTAATTCGTTTGAGGTAAGTTGCTTCCATTTATAAATATGCTGACATATAATAACAAAAATTTAGGAAATACAGTATGAGCGATACCTACACTATAGATAATCATCTAGATCAACACCTACACCATAAATCAGCTACAGACAATTATAATATGTTAGGTTTACAAGTTAAGATTTTAAACCCTAAAATTGGTAGTATTTTGCCATTGCCAGTTTATGCTACAGCTGGATCTGCTGGACTGGATTTGCGTGCTTGTATAGATCAGCCGCTGATCTTAAATCCTGGCGATGTTGAGTTGATTAAAACTGGATTAGCTATAAACATAGCTAATCCAGGCTATGCGGGGATTATTATGCCTCGTTCTGGTTTGGGTCATAAGCATGGGATTATTTTAGGAAATTCGGTAGGATTAATCGATTCGGACTATCAGGGGGAGTTGTTAATTTCTTGTTGGAATCGTGGCACATCAATATTTACTATAGAAATCGGGGAACGAATTGCTCAGTTAGTTTTGGTTAAAATTGCCCAGGCGACTATACAAGTAGTCGATGACTTTTCTGTTAGCGAAAGAGCAATTGGTGGTTTTGGTCATACGGGAAGGTTATAGTGAGTAACAGTTTAATTAATCCGGAAATATTTAGAGCCTATGATATTCGTGGCATAGTTGATGAGACTTTAACAGAAGAAAGTGTGTTTCTAATTGGCAAAGCAGTCGGCAGTAAAACTTTATTATTAAGTGATCGAAAAAATCCAACATCACAGCAAGTTGTAGTAGGTAGGGATGGTCGTTTATCTGGTGCGAGGCTTCTTGATAAATTGAAACAAGGAATTATATCTACTGGTTGTAACGTAATAGATATCGGGTTAATACCAACCCCCGTGCTGTATTTTGCGGCTAGTGTTTTGCATATTGATTCGGCAGTAATGCTAACGGGAAGCCACAATCCACCTAATTATAATGGTTTGAAAATTATTTTATCAAGTCAGGCTATTTATGGTGAACAAATTTTAGAATTAAAAAATTTAATTATTGACAATAAACTGATTACCGCATTAGAAAAAAATCTAGGAAAAATTATCGAACAAGATATGATTAATCAATATATTAATTATATTGTTAATAATATTAATATCAATCATTTGACCAAAAACAAAAATTTTAACAACATCAAATTAGTTGTTGATTGTGGTAATGGTGCGGCAGCAGTTGTTGCAGAAAAATTATTTACAGCGTTAGGAGTCGAATGTATAACTTTATATGGTACGGTTGACGGAAATTTTCCTAATCATCATCCTGATCCTTCTGATCCTAAAAATTTAAAAGATTTAATTAAAACAGTATTAAATAAGCAAGCTGATCTTGGTATAGCATTTGATGGTGATGGGGACAGGTTGGGCCTTGTGGATAATAAAGGCAACATTATTTGGCCAGATCGATATTTAATGTTATTTGCCAAAGATATTTTGGAAAAAAATAGTAATTCTAAACATCAAGATCCGGTGATTATATACGATATTAAATCCACTAATAATTTACAACAAGTTATTATTAAAGCTGGTGGCATACCATTAATGTGGAAAACCGGGCATTCGTTAATTAAAGCTAAAATGCAAGAAACGAAAGCATTGTTAGCCGGAGAGATGAGTGGGCATGTATTTTTTAAAGATCGTTGGTTTGGTTTTGACGATGGGTTATATACTGGGGCTAGGTTATTAGAGTTGATGTTTAATTCAGGGAAAACTTTAGAATCAATGTGCTCAGAGTTGCCAGAAAATTGTTCAACTCCTGAGCTTGCAATTGAGTCTACTGAGACTCAAAAGCATCAGATCATGAAAAAATTAATTAATTTAGTTCAAGAAAAAACAGCAAAAATAACCACCATTGATGGGTTGCGCTTGGATTTTCCAGATTGCTGGGGTTTGGTTAGGATGTCAAATACTACCCCAAATCTAATTGCAAGATTTGAAGCAAGTAATATAGTAAGTCTAGATAGAGTTAAGAAAATTTTTAAAGACTATTTATTAGCTATAGATGCTAATTTAGTAATTCCATTTTAAAATTATTCTAAAATAAAGGGCGTGGAATATATTTTTTTTCTATATGGATCCACATGTCTTCGTTATCTTCTAGTTCGATATCTTCTTCTAGTTCTTGTTCAATAAATTCGTACCTTTGTACATTAGATGTAGTATGAAATAAATCAGAATAATCATGACAAGGGTTGTTTAACCAATCAATTTTAGGATTAATGTTTAATTCTAAAATAGCATGATCTCCAATAGACTGTATAAGAATATATTCTGTTCCCAAAATTGTATCTTTTAATGTAACGCTGTTACAAAATTCAATCATAATACTTTGTTTGCTTAAAAATGAAGTCATTAATCCGGCATTAGGTTTATGCTCTAGTGCGTATTCATTCATAAAAGAAATTATTCTTCCCGATGTGGATAATTCATTAACATTAATTGTAATATCATCTACCGCAATGATATCGTTATTTAATGTCAATTTTTCTATCGAACATAGAAAGTCTTTATTAGCAAATATTCCTGAAAATTCTAAAGAACATACGTGATGTGCATCTGCATATTCTTTATGTTGTAAAGAAAGTCGATATTGTTCATCAATAGATGATTGTAATTTATCAGATTTGTGTGAGTCATTAAAATCATTAGGTGGTTTGTTAGAGAAATTATAACTATTAGATTTGTTGATAAAATTAGTAATGTCTGTTTTTGCAATAGAGAAGGTTCCATTTATTGTTATATAGTATTCATAAGACGGAAAAAGTAGCCCTTCTGGTAATGTATCAGCTTTAAAATGAACTCTT
The DNA here is from genome assembly GCA_002422785.1 of Francisellaceae bacterium UBA6186. Taxonomy (GTDB): domain Bacteria; phylum Pseudomonadota; class Gammaproteobacteria; order UBA6186; family Azoamicaceae; genus UBA6186. The sequence continues at coordinate 31,492 of DITK01000018.1, read as the reverse complement.
ATCCGATTTACTTCTATATTATGAGCAATAAAAAAATCTTTAATTGGTTGAGCAAGATGTTGATCTGCTCTTAGGATTAAGCCATTAAAGTTTATAATGGTACTTAAAATAAATCCATTATTAAATTTTATGGTTTCTGACATTAAAATTATTTGTTTTGAAGCTCTAAACATTGTTACAAATCCTATTGTTTTGTGGTAGTCCAAATTTTGGGTATATATTTAAAAAAATGCTAAAATTGAAGTATATTATAATAATTGTCTAAAGACATTATCAATAAATTATGGATAATAATTTGTAAATATCAATATATAAATATAAAGGTAATTTAATAATGTCACAGAGATTTAGTAAAAAATCGATAATAAGTTGGATATTATTAGTTATAGTTGTCGGAGTTATTGGCCAACAACTTTTTGTTAATAAATTAGATTTTAAAGTATCGTCATGTGAAAAAGAAAAAGAATTGTTAATCGAGCAATTTAATCATAAATTAACAAAACTAAATAAACAATTAGTTGCTATTAAAGATGAAAACCTACACATCAAAAGTTTCAATCAAGAATTAGAAAATCAATTAGAAGAATTTAGGAATAAAGAATATAATATAGTTAAAAAATTAGATAAAATTAAAGCGCAAAAAACACAATTAGAAAATACTTATATTGTTGAGAATAATTTTTTACAAAATAAATTAAAAACTTTAAATGTTGAAAATTCGACATTGCAAGATTTGATTAAAGAATTGCAGTTGCAAATAAAAAATTATAAAATAAATTCTTACGGGCTGTTTCAGGCTGGTAAATTAGAGGTAGAGTTGTCTAATTTAGATCAGCAATTAATGGAACAATATGAAAATATTGCTCAGAAAAAAGCTGGCATTGAGGTGTTAAAAAATAAATGTGGTAAACTAAGATCTAATAGTAAGTTTTGTAAAGAATATGATGCGGTAGTAAACAGTATTGCACTTCTAGAAAAGCATCTAGAGCATGCGCAACATAAACGCGAAGATTTAAAACAACGTATTAATGTTTATTTGTCTTCTTCGGTGCAAACAACTCCACATTAAAGTTTAAATTTAAAAAATAATTATTGTATGATATAATAATTGTATGATAAACGAACAAAAAAATGATTTATGTGTTGTTGATATAGATACTCAAACCATGAGGGTTGAATGTGCCAATGGTTTCGAAAAGCACTATAAAATTTCTACATCAAAAAATGGTGTAGGTAATGAAAGTGGTAGCTATAAAACACCGCTAGGCAGGCATACAATTTGCGAGAAAGTTGGTGAATATCAACCGTTATATGCCATATTTAAAGCAAGACAACATAATGGGATGCTGTGTACAACATTAAATACGCCAATAGATCAAGATTTAATATTAACCAGAATATTACGTTTGAAAGGCGAAGAACCTGGAGTTAATAGCGGGTATACTCCAGATGGTAAGTGTATAGATTCCTATGAACGATATATCTATATTCATGGCACCAATAGGGAAGATTTATTGTCCACAGCTGCATCCGATGGCTGTATTAGGATGGGTAATGCTGATATTGTGGAGTTGTTTCAACAAGTTAGGATGGGTGGTCTAGTTAATATTGTGGGGCCATAGGAACTATTTTTATAAATACTTAGTCTCAGAAAGAAAAAAAACCTAAAAACTTCAAACATTAATAAACAGTTTCATTTTCAGTGAATTATTGTTATTTTAATTTTATGAAAACATCACATAAAAGTTATTTAACTTATCTGTTAATATTTTGTTGTCTATCTATAATTACATTTAATAGTTGTAAGAGTGGTGATAGCCGTAATCAAGAGTTAAAAGATCAAGATAATAGTAATAATCTATTAATAGTCGGAGTGTCGGCTGATTATCCACCATTTGAATTTATAGAAAATGGGGAATTTAAAGGTTTAGATATAGATTTAGCTAATTTAATTGGTAAACATTTAAATAAAAAAATTGAGTTTAAAGATTTAAATTACAGTTATTTGTTTCCAGCATTAAATGCAGGCCAAATAGATATGGCCATTTCAACTATTACTTTTACTAACGAAAGAAGTAAAAATTTTGATTTATCCAATCCCTATTATTTTGCCGATATTGCGGTAATTTTTAACCAAGATCGGTTAATCAATAAAATAGCTGATTTAAATAATAAAAAAGTTGGCGTGCAGTTTGGTAGTACTATGGAAATGTGGGCAAAGGCTTTGAAAGAAAAGATTAGCCTTATTAGTATGGATGTGACTTTACAGTTAATAGAAGCGTTAAAATCGAAGCAGTTAGATGTGGTGGTTTTGGAAGAAGCACAAGCTAAAGAATTTTGTAAAAAAAATCCAAAATTAGGTTATTTAGTGGTAGCTAAAGCTAATAATGGTTATGTGGTGGCTTTAAAACATGGTTCTAAATTATTAACAGAAATTAATCGTGCTTTATCTATTATCAAAGAGCAAGGAGATTTTAATAAATTAAACAACAAATGGTTAGAGATATTATTCGAAATGGAAGTGCATGACGCTAGTTGAGCAAATTTTATTTATTGGTAAGGGAGTTGCTGTTACATTACAGTATACTTTAGGTGCTTTAACGATAGGGCTAAGTTTAGGAGTTATTTTAGCTATTTTAAGGCGGCGTAAATGTTTAGGTTGGATCATAGATAGTTTAGTTTCTATTGTACGTGGTACGCCTTTATTATTACAACTAAGTTTTTTTTATTTTGCAGTTCCTAGTTTTTTAGAAATACGCTTAAATATTTGGCATGCCGGATTAATAGCCTTTGGTTTAAATAGTGCGGCTTATGTTACTGAAATTTTTAGATCGGGGATCCAAAGTATACCTAAAGGGCAGTTTGAGGCTGGCTATAGTCTACGAATACCTACATTTTTGTTATGGAAAGATATTATTATACCTCAAGTGTTACGTAATATGTTCCCAGCGCTTATCAACGAAATAATCAGTTTATTAAAAGAAACAGCAATAATCTCAATAATAGGTGAGTTGGATTTAACTCGTAGGGCACAAGTAGTTGCCGCTACAGAATTTAGTTATTTTATGCCAATTTGTGTAGCCGGTGCTTATTATTATATGTTGGTATTTATTATAGAAAGAATTGCTAATAAAATAGAGAAGATGTGGCATGTTAAGTATTAGCAATTTGAATAAATCTTACTCTGGTTTAGAGATGTTTAATAATTTTTCTTTAGATATAAAAGAGTTGTCTATAGTTGGTTTGACTGGTCCTTCTGGTAGTGGTAAATCAACATTATTAAGATGTATTCAAAATTTAGAACCTATTGATGCCGGCAACATCAATTTTTATGGTAAAGTTGGTTTTGTATTTCAAGATTTTCAATTGTTTCCCCACATGACTGTGTTAGAAAATATAATTTATGCACCGATTAAAGTTTTAAAGCAATCTAGAGCAGAAGTTATAGAGGATGCGGTGGTATTATTACGGCAATTAAGACTAGAAGAACAGCAAGACAAATATCCAGTGGCGTTATCTGGTGGACAAAAGCAGCGAGTGGCTGTTGCGCGTTCTTTAATAATGAAACCAGAATTATTACTTTGTGATGAGCCAACTTCGGGGCTAGATATAAGGGCAATAGAGGGATTTAAGGAATTATTAAAACAAGTACATAGTATGAATGTGACTATATTGATTGCATCACACGATATTCACTTTCTGACTCAAATCGCATCTAGAATTGTAATTATAAAGAGAGGGATTATAGTTAACGATTTAATTGATATAGATTTCAATAATTCTATAGATGTTTTAAAAAAAGCTTTGCTTTAGGTTATTCTCGATATAATATAACTATTAAATATTTAAATACAATTAATAAACTGTACTGTGGTGGTTATAATTTAACATATGGAATTACTGTCAGAATTTTTCCCGATATTGGTGTTTTTTTGTGTTTTTAAATGGCAAGGATTAATGGTTGCAACTGTTGCCGCTATTATTGCTACTTTTGTTGTGTTAATTATAACCAAAATTAAAACTGGCAAATATAAAAACATGCAACTAGTTTCTTTTTTCATTTTACTTACTCTAGGCAGTTTTGCATTATTTTGTAAAAAAGAAATTTTTATCAAATGGAAACCAACAGCAATTTATTGGATATTAGCGGTAGCTTTTTTAATTACTCAGTTATGTGGTAAGCAACTATTAATAGAAAAAATTAATAATAATTCTATACAGTTACCAAAAAAAATTTGGAATACACTAAATATTTTATGGATAATATTTTTTATATTAATGGGAATTTTAAATTTATATGTAGTGTATTTTTTTGATACTAATACTTGGGTTAATTTTAAATTATTTGGAACTTTTGGGTTAACGATGTTGTTTATTATTTTTCAGATTATTTTTATATCTAAGTATTCAACTGAGATGTAATTTTTTTAATACAGCTGTTGCTTTTAATTTTTTTATATGAGAGGATTGTTTTTATAATTAAATAAGTAACAATCTTTTATCCAGCCATAAGATTGTATTTTGATATATAACTAATTATATATTTGTTCTAACTAAGAAATAACCCACACTAAAACATATCAGATGTCTGACATAATTAATCGCAAAACCATCTTGCTAGATTTGTTTTGAATTGCCAATATTGATAGACATATTTATTGTAAAAAGAGGGTTATTTAGCATGCGTAATCAACAATTTATTGCTGTAAAGTCCATAACAACTAAAAAAGGTCTAGACAAGCTAAAACAGCAGTTGGTGGTTGCTAATAAATGTTTGATTGAAAAAGATAGAATTATTGAAGGTTTGCGGTTAGATCTAGCTCATTTAGTAGATCAGTTACCCAGAATAAAACAACATCAAAATAATGATAGATCTATTAATTAGATTAAGAGAAAATAGCTTTGGGGCTATAGCATATAAGTTTCTTAGTGCTTATAGCTTGCGAGGTGTTAGGTAAATGATTATAACTAGAAATTTTAATGCATTATTAATCCCAACTGCCGTGCCAATAGCTATTTTGGCCGGAACAACTATAGAAATCACTCAAACTAAGGGTAGTTTTGCGACTATCTATGTTAATGGTAATTTAGCTAGAGTAGAATCAAAAGATTTTGATGCTATTGGAATGCAGGTAGATGTTACCAATGTTGGTAGCAATACCAAATTACCTAAGTTAGTGTCTGGATCTGTTGATATAGAACTAGTTTGGCAAGCACTTAGAACATGTTATGATCCAGAAATTCCGGTAAATATTGTTGATCTTGGTTTAATATATGATTGTTGTATTATAGAAAATAAAGTAATAGTTAGTATGACATTAACCGCTCCGCTGTGTGGTATGGGGCCAGTTTTAATGTCGGATGTGCAAAATACATTATTAGAAGTGGCTAATGTTACAGATGTGAAGGTAGAAATGGTATTTGATCCTCCCTGGACTACGGAACGTATGTCAGAATCTGCTAAAATTGAATTGGGATTAATATAAAAAATGCGTTTAAAACAAATTAAATTAGTAGGGTTTAAATCTTTTGTCGATCCAACGATATTACATTTAAATGCACAATTAGTAGGTATTGTTGGCCCGAATGGTTGTGGTAAATCTAATATTATAGATGCAGTCCGTTGGGTATTGGGCGAAAGTTCTGCTAAGGATCTTCGCGGCGAATCGATGCTCGATGTAATCTTTAACGGCTCAACGCTACGCAAACCAATTGGACGTGCTGCTATCGAATTATTATTTGATAATTTAGACGGTAAATTAAATAGAGAATACGCTAATTTTAGCGAAGTTGCGATTAGAAGAGAGATAGATAGAGACAGACAGTCAGAATATTATTTGAATGATAAAAAATGTCGTAAAAGAGATATTACCGATTTGTTTGCAGGTACCGGGTTGTTGCAAAATGGTTATGCAATTATTGGTCAGGGCACGGTAAGCAAAATTATAGAATCAAAGCCCGAAGATTTAAGATCTTTTATAGAAGAAGCTGCAGATATTTCTATTTACAAAAAGCGTAGACATGAAACTGAGTTACGTATGGGGCATACTGAAGAGAATTTAAGCCGATTGCAAGATATTTTGTTAGAGCAAACTCGGATGCTTGAAAAATTAGAAAAGCAAGCAGTAATTGCTGAAAAACATCAACGATATCAAGCTGAAAAACAACAAATTGCAACAACATTAGTGGCAGTTAAATCATACAAATTTAATCAAGATTTAGAATGTTATAATAAAGAAATTCAACAATTGTCGCTGCAATTAGAAAAAAATTTATCACACAAAACCAGCGTTATAGTACAGTTGGAACAACAAAAGACAGCTTATTCAGATAAATTGGATGCTTTTTCTGAGATTAAAGATACATCTTACAAATTAGATAGTAACATTGTCAGATTAGAGCAGACTTTGCAGCATAGAAAAGAACAAAAAAAGATCCATCAAGAAGAGTTGCATTTAATTGATATGGAATTGCAAAAAATCATTGATCAGCATACTAAAGATCAACAATTACAAGAAGAAGTTGCTAATAATTTATCATTAATTACTCAAAATTATATGGAATTATCTGGTAATAAAGAACATGCTGAAAAAAATTATGCAACAGCACAAGCTGATATGCAAAAGTTGCATTCCATACACAATGATTTACAGCGTAAATTACAAGAAGCACAAAATGGTACAGAAAAAACTAAATTTGCTATAGAACAGATTGAAAATCTGTCAAAAGAATTACATCTAAGAATAGAAAAATTAAACCAAGAACATAACAATTATGATCAAAATAGTTTATTAACAGAAATTTTATTGTTAGAAAAAAATTTACGAACAGCAGAGTCTCTATTGCATGATAACGATCAACAATTATCTGAAATAACAGAGCATGCTCAGCAAAAAAAAACATATATAAAAAATTTATTAGCTAATAAAAATCAACTACAATCTGATATTCACAAATTGCAAGGTACTATTGGTTCTCTTGAGTTGTTACAAAAATATTCATTAGAAATTAATTTTGCTAAATTAAATTGGCTAGAAAAAAATAATATTATGAATGATTGTTTATTTTTTAATCAACTAGTTATTGAAGATGGGTGGGAATTAGCAGTAGGTGTAGTCTTAAATCAATATTTAGATGCCATGTTGTTGGTCAACAAGATAGACGAATTACCTAAAGATATGTTGCAATCTATTCAAGATTTTAGATTGGTTTTAATAGAAGAAGCACCAAAAGTTATTAATAATAAATTAGCAATGCCAGATAGTTATGATATAAAAGATCAAATTTCTATTTTGTCAAAAATAACAAATGATTTTTCTTTAAGTGGTTTGTTTAATAATATTTATGTGGCAGATAATCTAGTGGTGGCGTTAGAAAATAGAAAAAATTTATTGTCCAATCAATGTTTCGTTACTAAACATGGTGAATTAATAGGACTAAACTGGTTAATTATTGATAAAACAGATAATAAACAACAGATATTATTAAGAAATAAAGAACTTAAAAATTTAACAGCTAATTTACAGGATTTATCATCAAAATTAGTTGCTTTAAATGCTGCAATTGATGTAGCAGAGGAAGAATTGATTGATATAGAACAACAACATACAACTATCATTCATTATAATAAAGAACAATCAAATAGTATTCGTACTTTGGTGTCCGAGGTAAGCTCTAAAAAAAGTAAATTAGATAGTATTAAAACGAGATCAGAAAAAATCAAGTTAGAAATAAAAGAATATCATGACAAGGTAACTGATTTAGTGGCCAAAGAAAAAACTTTAAGAGCTAATTTAGCACAAGATATTGATAAAATGTCTTATTTGTTTGAGCAAGATCAAATATTTACAGATCAAAAATTAAATTTACAATTAACTTTAGATCCATTAAAAGAACATAGTACATTAGCAACTAAAGAATTTCATGAAGTTGCTTTGCATAAACAACAGTTGGTTACTAAAAATCAGGCATTAGATGAAGCTAAACATCGATTGTTAAATCAAATAAAGTTGTTAACGCAAAAACAATCAAAATTACAAACAGATCTACAAACTAATAATTCTCCATTAAGGCCTATAGAATTGGAGCTAGAGTCTTTATTAGATAATAAATTAATTCAAGAAGAAAAACTTAAAAGTTCTCAAGCTATGTTACATGAAGTGGAAGATCATATTAAACAACTTGAAATAGAAAGTAGTCACATAAACACTATTATAGAACAACTAAGATCTAATTTAGAACATGTAAAATTAGAGCAAAATAGAGTAGCCACCAGACTTGCAGCTCTTATGGAAACAGCTAAAGATAATAACGCTATAGATCTAAAAAATTTATTAACAGATAATTTGAATTATTCAGGCCAGGATTTGAATGTCGATCTATGGCAGGAAAAACTAGATACCATTATTAAAAAAATTAATAAATTAGGGGCGGTAAATTTAGCGGCGATCGAAGAATTTCATACTGAGACTGAAAGAAAAAATTATCTTGATTTGCAAATTAACGATTTGACTACGGCATTAGCAACTTTAAAAGATGCTATTTTTAAAATTGATACTGAAACTCGCAAAAAATTCAAAGTAACTTTCGAGCAAATCAATGAACATTTTCAGCAATTATTTCCACAATTATTTGGTGGTGGTGGGGCATATTTGGAATTGAGCACCAATGATTTATTATCTTCGGGGGTTAGTGTTTTTGCACATCCACCTGGCAAGAAAAATAGCAGTATATATTTACTTTCTGGAGGAGAAAAAGCTTTAACTGCGGTGGCGTTAATTTTTGCAATTTTTCAATTAAATCCCGCCCCATTTTGTATCTTAGACGAAGTTGATGCTCCGTTAGATGATGCTAACGTGATAAGATTTGGTGATTTACTGGTTTCGATGTCTCCTAAAGTACAGTTTATTTTTATCACTCACAATAAAACAACTATGAAAATTGCTAATCAATTAACCGGGGTTACCATGAAAGAGCCTGGAGTATCTAGATTAGTATCTGTTAATATTGATGAAGCTGTTGCCATGGTAGATTAAACGCTAATGTCGATAGAATTAAAAAAAGCTCAAGAATTAATCAAATTACTGCAACAATATGAATATGAATATTATGTATTAAATACTCCTAGTGTATTAGATCATGAATACGATAGTTTATTAAAAAAATTGCAAGAATTAGAACATCAATATCCGGAGTTAATCAATAAATATTCCCCAACTCAAAGAGTCGGTGGAATTTCATCTGATGCTTTTCATCAAATTAAGCATCGATATCCAATGCGATCATTATCTAATGCTTTTTCTAACGAAGAAGTTATAGATTTTGATACCAAAATTCGAGAAAAAATTCAAGATATGGCAAATATTGAATATGTGTGTGAACCTAAAATAGATGGGTTGGCAGTTAATTTACTATATAAAAATGGTGTTTTGGAATTTGCAGCGACTAGAGGAGATGGTAATGTTGGTGAAGATGTAACATTAAATTGTCGCACTATTAAAGATATTCCGTTGCAATTGTTAAATTATACAGCACAAGATCCTGCAGAAATAGAAGTACGTGGTGAAGTATATATGAAAAAAACTGTATTTAATCAGTTGGTTGCATATGCTAAACAAAGCGGTAACAAAGTCTTAGTCAATACCCGCAACGCTGCAGCCGGTAGTTTAAGGCAGTTAGATCCAAAGATTACGGCAAGTCGTAAGTTATCTTTTTTTGCTTATGGTGCTAATGGGTTGCTTGGTATAGATAATCAATATACAACTTTGCAACAATTAAAAACATTAGGTTTTGCAGTTTGTGATATAACATCCAAAGCGTTCAATATTAATGAGTGCTTAAATTTTTATAACAATATTTTAAAAAATCGTTCATTATTAAATTATGACATCGATGGGGTGGTATATAAAGTAAATAATTTTAACATGCAAGAAAATTTAGGCTTTATAGCTAAAGCTCCAAAATGGGCACTAGCACATAAATTCCCTGCTCAAGAGGTAGTAACTAAATTATTAGATGTAGAATTTCAAGTTGGCAGAACTGGGGTGATTACTCCAGTTGCTAAATTAGAACCGATTTTTGTTGGTGGTGCCATGGTGCAAAATGCTACATTACATAATATTCAAGAGATCAGGCGTAAAAATTTAATGATTGGTGATTGGGTGGTCGTTAGGAGAGCTGCCGATGTTATACCTGAAGTTGTTAATGGATTAGTCTCTCGTCGTGATGTACATCATGTTAGGGAAATTATATTTCCTAACCACTGTCCATCTTGTGGTGCAATTGTTGAAAAAATTGATAAAGAAGTTATCTACAAATGTACTGGCGGAATTAATTGTCATGCTCAAGTTAAAGAAAAAATAAAACATTTTGCTGCCAAAAAAGCTATGAATATAGATGGTCTGGGGGATAAACTAATAGAACAACTAATAAATGCTAAGATTATAAATAATATTGCGGATTTATATAATATTGGATTTGAACAATTAATACAGCTAGCAAGAATTGGTGAAAAATCAGCTAATAATTTATTGCGTGCTATAGACAACAGTAAAAAAACTACTTTAGCAAAATTTATATATGCGTTAGGTATTAATGAAGTGGGTGAAGAGACTGCTAAATTATTAAGTAAAACTTATAATAAATTAACAACTATTATGCATATTTCGATAGAAGAATTGTCTGATATTTATGGCATAGGCCCAATTGTTGCTCGACATATATATAATTTTATTAATGATCAAAAAAACATAGCGATCATTAATAAATTAATTAATTCTGGGGTTGAATTTACCGACTCAAATATAGAACAAGAACAAAATAGCACTAATAATTGGCAATTTAATGATAAAATTGTGGTTATAACTGGCAGTTTGGAACAATTAACCAGAGAAGAGATTAAAGAATTATTAGAAAAACATGGGGCTAAAGTTACAAGCAGTGTTTCTAAAAAAACTGATTATCTGATAGCAGGGGCTAATCCTGGTAGTAAATTGCAGCAAGCTAAGGAGTTAAATATAATGATTTTAACTGAAGATGAATTTTTTAAGTTAATTATTTAGAATGGAAAAGATGACATTAATAATACGAGAACCAACATTAAATGATGAACAAACTTTAGAGTTAATTTTTTTGATAACTAGAAGAAAAACTTTTACCTCGCAACCGCCAGAAAGCTTTCAGCTGAGTGATTATGCTGAATCGGTTGCTGGCGAAGAGATGTGGGTTGCTGAAAAAAATGGGGTGGTGGTTGGTTTTGTTTCGATGTGGATCAAAGATGATTTTATTCATAATTTATTTGTGCACCCAGATTGGCACGGGCTAGGCATAGGTAGTGCTTTATTAAAAAAAGCTGAATCTAGGCTTAAATATCCAATGGAGCTGAAAGTAAAATTAGAAAATTTAATAGCTTGTAAATTTTATCAAAAGCATGGCTGGATAGAAGTAGATGTTAGCCATAATCCTAAGGAGCCATTTTTTTCTTACAGGAAGGATGCTCCCTCCAGTTAACATTATTTTTAGGGGCGTGGATTAGGCCTATATGATTGATTAGGTGTAAGATTTTCCAGCCATAATTGAATGCCAAGTTTAAAAGAATCTTGGCCAGATTAAAGTGTATCTGCAAGTTATTAAATTAACTTGAATGATTAATAACTGTTTGCTAACATCATTTCCCATAATAAAAATAATATAGGGGATTTAATATGATTACAGCTGGCCAGCATGAGCTTGTTATGCATTTTAACCAGGATGATTGGGTGTATGGTTTAAAAGCACCACGAGATGCGATCCATCAATCTCTGATTGATAAAATTAATCCTGATGATGTATTAGATATAGTGTGGAGAGTAGATGATATCAACGAAAAGATTATATATTTAACTTCTGCATCAAAAAAAATAACTTTAGATTCCGCCACGCCAAAATATTTAACAACATCTGCCAATAAATTTTGTGATTATTTAAAACAATTAGAACAATCAGAAGAATTCATTAAAGTTGTTGATGATGATCATTATTTAACTAGATATTTATGCAAAGAAGGGATTAAATTTATCTTGTCAGATGGTACCCCTAGCCGGATACATTTTTTATTAGACGGTATAGATTTAGCGAAAGCTTTAATTGAAACCGATAATGAGTGTTTTACTGCCTCAGAAATTAGAGAAATTGTTAGAAATATAGAAAATCCAAATATGGCAAGCAAGATATTTTTTTATAGAGATGGTGTTCGTTTAGATTTTAATAATTTTAAAGATGAAATACTACAAATTTTGCATAACGATTCTCATTCAATAGATTTACATAATTCACCAATAAGAAAAACTAAATATAAATATGATGATGTAAAAGCTAACAGACAGTCTAAATCTGCCGCCAATAGAATTGTAAGAAGCAAGAGACTTTTCTTAGGGTTACCTGAAACATCAACTGATACGATGCTGGATCCGTCATTACAATCTGCAGCAATATTTTTTAACCATATAGCAGATATTACCGATCCTGTATTTGATAAATTGAATAAATTTGTTTTTAATAAAGATCTTATACGCACTAGTATTAATGAACTACATTTGATTTTGAAAGATATAGATTTGGATGAGATTTCTAAAAATATCAATAATGGTTTATTAAATAAAGATGAAATTAAACAATCTATGTTATTGCTAGTTAAACAATTGTCACAGCAAGCAGATTTAGATGAAAATTTTATGGTGCAACAAGTAGCTGAGGATAAACAAAGTTACTTACTGCCAATTAGACAATTACTAGATAATGAGTTTAACATTGGTAGCATATCTGCTGAAATTTTAGAACAATTAAAAACATCAATAGATAAAATTAAAGCTATTTGTACTTTTGTTTTTGTTGCCAATTTACCAGCAGCTAATTTATCTTCGTCATCTGCAAATATGTCGATAGGTAGTATACTTTTTTCGTCGTTGTCCTCAGGTAGTTCGTCACGTGAGCCATCATTAACAAAACCGTCTATTCGCTGCAAAAAGATTCTATTTAATTAATTAGTTAGCTATAACTTTATTGATGATTAATTTGTTTTATATATAAAAATATTGTATAAACACCATATTAAAAATAAATATGGTGTTATATGGCGATTGATAAAATAAATAAAATATTAATGACAATATTGACGACTCAATATAATTATGTAGATTATGGTTGTTACGAACTAGTAGATCAAGATGTTGCTGGGATATGCGAGAAAATTATAGAAAATCCTAATATCACAAAACTTGGTCTGTGGATGAATTATATCACCGACGATAGCGTGCCTCATATAATTAACATGCTGCAAAGTCCATTGTGTGTTATTCAACACATAGATTTATCTAATAATAAACTAACCAAACAAGGCATAGAAAAAATTTTAGATATATTACCTGCATTAAAACGTCATGTAACTATCAAATTTGAAAAAAACCCTGGATTTAGTTTGCATGTTGAAACATATTTACAATGGAGACGTCCAGATAACCTTTGTCCGTAAAGTCACATTTAACAAAATGCACTAATAATCCAAGCAATTTTTATGCTATTTAATGGCCCAGTGCAAGAAATTATATCAAAGCGGTAACTTATTGGCACTTCTTGAAATTTATTATGCAAATAATATTTTGCTGTTTTGATTAATTTCTGTTGTTTTATTTTTGTGACAGAACTTGCTGGTTCTCCAAATAACACCGACTTTCTATATCTTACCTCCACAAATACAATTTGTGTTTGTTTAGGATCTTGGAAAATTAAATCTATTTCACCAAATTTAGAACGAAAATTTTTATGTAATAATTGTAAATTATTTTTTTGCAAATAAATTGCAGCTAAATGTTCTATTTGTTTGCCAATAGCTATTTTATTAATAGTCATTGTTATGATTTAATGATATTTAAAGCTGCAATAAAATAATTAATTTTATTAGATTTTTGCTATTAATTTTTTTGATTTAAAACAACAACCAATCCATTTTCAAAAGTACCCCACATTAATTTACGGTAAATAATATTTTTATTATTTATTTTTAAGATCCCGGTCATGCCAGAGATCCCGACTTCTGGCATATATATCAGTTGTGGTAGTTGAGTTGATAATTTATAAGCATCTATGCCTAATGCGTATAATCTAGAATATTGAGCAAAATTTTCTTTCCATAGATTTTTAACTGATTGATAAATGGAACTACTGGCTATAGATCCGTCTAATACCCAAGGTATATCACAAAACTGGATACCATCTAAGTCTCTATCGAGGCTTGGGTTGGGTGTTCCAGCATAAATGCTAGAAGTTGCATAAACAGGTATTTTATTAGCGTAATAAAAATTTAATAAGGGCTTTATTTGTCTTGCATTGGCCGGGCTAGTTATTAAAAATATACAATCTATATCTTGTCTTCTTCTTGGCTCAAAATGAAATTTTATTCCTAAATTAGTTAAATCTTTGGCACGATTGTTACTATCTTCTATACCAAGGGCTAATTTTAATGTTTTATTTAAATCTGTTTTCATATTAAAATTTATAACATTAATAATATGTCCGCCGATAGCTTGCCAATCTTTAGCAATAGAATGTTGCATTCTATTGCCTAAATCATTATTTTGTACTATGAATAATGCATTTTTATGATGATTATCACGCGCTTTTTCTACCATGGCGCGACTTTCTATTTCTGGTGGCAAACCAAATTGAAATAATAAATTAGCATGTAGATTATGCAAAGTATTTAGAGCAAGTGTTGGGGTTGATATTTTGGTAAATCTCGCTAACTTTTCTACGTCTTCTTTGATTAAAGGGCCAACAATTAAATCAGCTCCTTCTTTTATTGCTTGGGTATAAACATTATTAATTTGCTGTTGATTAGTATCTAGTACGATAATTGCTGGTTTTTTAGTTTCAGATTTTTTATGGTAAGCAGCAGCTAAAAATCCATTTTTAATTGCTATAGCACTGTTATTATAAGTTCCAGATAACGGCAATAATAGTGCTATTTTATTTAATTTATCAAATTTTTCTTTAATTACACTTTCTTGATCAGTCTGATTGTTAGTAGGGTAATTATTTATTAATGCATTTTGTGCTCCTAGAACAAGAATATCATTAGCTGGATGGCCAGGAAAGTTGTTTTTCCACACGTGCACGGCCTTAGATAGTTCAGACTGATCGGCATCGTACTGTTTAGTGATATAGGCTATAGTTAACCAGCCCTGCATTACTTGGCTAAAATTTCCTTGATTTGCTAAACGTAAAAAATTTGGGGTTAGTTGTTGTAAATTATCCCAAATATTTTTATGGTTGATAGTTTTTTCTTGATCAGTTGCTAAAAATTTTTCTAAATTTACTTGTTCTTGTATTGCTTCTAAAATTTCTCCTGTTTGTAAAAAAATTTCGGCTTTAGTGGCATAAAGTTTTTTATAAACATTATCATCTAGGTTTTGATAGGTCGCAATGTTAGCTAGTAATTCTTTAGCTTTTGGTATATTTGCTTGTGTTAGTTGTATTTTAGCTAATAATATTTGCCAAACAGCTTGTTGTGGTGTGGTTAGGCTTTCAGTATTTAATTCATGTAAAATTTTTTCAGCTTCTTGGCTATCGTTGGCATTAATTAATAATTCGGCCCCCAGCAATAGAAAATGATTTTTTTCTGTAAGATTTTTACTGTTTTCTGCAATTCTTAAGTATCTCCGAGATTCTTTGGCTAGATGCTCTGGATGCTGTGTTACAGAAATATCATCTAAATGATAGCGGTATTGACCGCAGCCATTAAGTAGCATCATGGTCAATATGAAGGGTATCCACAATAAAGAATTAATCATACGATTAGCAATTATCATATAGAATTTAGCTAGTATTTAATCAAAATAATATGATAGATTACTGCATGCTATATGTAGTTGCAACTCCAATTGGTAATTTAATGGACATCTCTTATCGGGCTGTCGATATTTTGCAACACGTAGATTTGATAGTTGCAGAAGATACTAGGCATTCTCAAATTTTATTAAAACATTACAATATCAATACTAAGATGATTAGCTTACATGAGCATAATGAAAAACAAATTATTGATAAGATCTTAGTTCTATTGCAGCAAGGTCAAAAAATTGCGGTAATTTCTGATGCCGGTACTCCATTAATTAGCGATCCTGGATATCATTTAGTTAAGAGCGCCCATTTGGCTAAAATTCCTGTAACACCAATACCGGGTGCTAGTGCAGCTGTGGCTGCAATTAGTGTTAGCGGTTTAGCTACTGATCAATTTATTTTTATTGGTTTTTTGCCGGTTAAATTACCACAAAAACAAAAAGCATTGTTGGATTTAAGCTTAGAACAACGGACTATGATTTTTTTTGAATCTCCCCATAGAGTGTTAGAAACAGTTGATTGCATGCAAAAAGCATTTCATTTAGATAGAGCAGCAACTTTTTGCAGAGAATTAACTAAAAAATTCGAAACTATTGTACCAGACAATTTAAAAAATATTTATAATTTTATTAATAACGATAAAGTGCATCAAACTAAAGGGGAAATAGTTTTAGTAGTAGCTGGTGCGACTCAGCAAAAAATAGAGGCAGTTGGTTCAATTGATCCTAAAATCCATGAAATGTTAAAAATCTTATTAAACGAATTACCCATAACTAAAGCTACCAGCGTTGCGGCCAAAATTACTGGGGTTTCTAAAAAAATATTATACAATTATTGTTTGTCTAATCTTTCTTCTGGTTATTAAACCAGTATACCTTACCGGCAGTTGGAATTATAAACTGTTCTTTAGAAATTTGATATTTTTGTAGAGCTAAGCTTAGTTCTTCCGATGCTTGAAAATATTGATCAGATGCCAGGGGGAAAGTTTGAAAATGGCTAGCTATGGAGTGTTTTGATTTTAAATGTTGATGTACCAATGCGGCTTCTTCTGGGTTCATATGTATATCTTGCATAAACCATCTTGGCTCAAAAGCACCTATTGGAATAAGACTTAAAAAAACATCATATTTTATGCCGATATTGTTATATAATTCTTGGTTATAACCAGAATCTCCGATAAAACAGATAGTTCCGGCTGGCGTTTTAATCATAAAATTGCCCCACAAGGATTTATTTAAATCAAATAACCCCCTGGCGGACCAATGTTGCGCAGGTTCCAAAGTAATTGCTATATTATTAGGTAAAAGAATATTTTCATGCCAATCTAACGTGGTAACTTTTATATCTTTAATATAATTTTTAAGAATTTGATCGTTAAGTAGCGGGGTAATGATTTTTGGTTTATCTCGTTGCCATATAGTTTTTATGGTTGCAAGATCCATGTGATCGTAATGATTATGACTAATAACTATAATATCTATTTTCGGCAAATCTGCTAATTTGATCCCGGGATCAATTACTCTTTTAGGTCCAATAAAACTAAATGGGCTAGCACGTTGAGACCATACCGGATCTGTTAAGATATTAATATCATTAGTTTGAATTAAAAAAGTTACATGTCCAACGAAACTAATTCTTATTTTATCCTGATCAATAACTTTGTGTGGTGGTAGATCATAATTCTCTACTAAGACTTTTTTAGGCCAAACTGGGTGTTTAGTTGTAAGTTTCCATTTTAAAAGATTTAAAAATCTTTTAGGTTTGTATTTAGGATCTAAATTTTGAAATATAGTGTCGTGTTTGGATCTTGATTTTATATAAAAAATTGTAGCTAGTAATAAAATTATAACTAATAATAAATTAAAAAAATTTTTTAGCGACATTTATGCTGTTCCATGATGTTCGATAGTTATTGTAAGATAACATTAAAATATATAATAATATAAGGTATTAATCTAAATCTAATCGCAAAATTAACTAATTTGTCTATAGAAGAAATAAAAAAATTACGATAGGTCATTCTTTTAAAGGCAGGTCTTTAGCTACGCTTGTTTATACAATTTACACAAATTTTTAAATATTCAGCTATATTTATTAATTATAAGTTATAAACAATAACAAGTTAAGTTTTTAAAGCTAATTTTATATATACATAAATGGGAGCGTACACCATGGGGTTGCATATGAAGATTAAAAATCAATTAAAGAAATTAGTAGCTGGTTTCTCGTTAATAGAGTTGATGGTAGTGGTAGCTATTATTGGTGTATTAGCATCAATTGCCGTGCCGGCTTATGATGGCTATATGTCGAGAGCTAGATTGTCTCATATGGTTGAAATGGGATCTATGGTTAAAAAGGTAGTATCTGAGCACAGAGTTACTCAAGGAGTATTTCCTGGAACTTTAGCGAGTATTTTCAATCAGCCAACTGATCCCTATGTGTTGCTACCAGTATCTACGGCCACATGTGGTGCTACCGCTAATGCGAATTATACTTTTACTGTTTATGGTCAAGGCTTTGGTGGTGCTTCTCAGCCTTTTATAACTTACAGGGGAACATTTATAACTGCCGCTGGTGGAACGACTAAATTAGAATGGTCTTGCATATCTGTTAGTAATGTTTATCCCGTTACTTATTACCCAGGAGACTGTTCTGCTGCAGCACTTGCCGCAGCACCAGCAACAGCCAATTTATGTAATTAATATCATTAAACACGCGGGGACGAGGAAATTTAAATTAATAATTGATTTAACTCCTATCTTCCCCGGTGCTGTTTTTTAAAATGTTTTATATTGATAAGAGATCTATACAGTTAAAATAATCATAAAAACTTTATGTCAAAAAACATAAATTAACTTATAATAAATATAAACTGAAAATTTTTATGGATCGTAGTTATGGAAATTCCTGGAATTGCGAAACGATTATTAAGTAGCGGTGCTTTATCTAAAGATAAGCTGGAATTAGCTATAGTAGAATCCAATAAAAAAAATAAATCTTTAATTACTTATATTATTGAAGACGATAAAGTTGATACCAGCCTATTAGCAAAATTATTGTCCGACGAATTAGGTATTCCATATTTTGATTTACAATGTTACGAAGTGGAACATAGCCCCAAAGTTGATATAAAAACTGCTGCTATGGAAAAAAATATTATGTTTCCGCTATTTTTGCGTGGGGAGCATTTATTTATTGCAGTTTGTGATCCGACCAATGTAAAAATTTTAGATGATATTAAATTTCAAACTAATTTAATTATTGAACCAGTTGTAACTGAATATTATAAATTATCAGAGGTTATTCGAGCTGTTGTTTCTAAAGCGGAAATTAATTTTCTATCTAATATGAACGACGATGCATTAGATGCGCTACAAGTTGCAGATGGTGCGGAAAGTTTAGAAGAAATTGCTGGGGAAAATGACACCCCGATTGTACGATTTATAAATAAAGTTATATTAGAAGCCATCACTAGTGGTTCTTCGGATATTCATTTGGAGCCATACGAACATATTTATAGGGTTAGGTTTCGTCAAGACGGCATGTTGCGAGAATATGGTCAGCCGCCGGTTAATTTGGCACAAAGATTAGCCTCTAGAATAAAAATTATGTCTAAATTAGATATTTCAGAACGACGGATTCCGCAAGATGGTAGATTTAAAATGCGCATTACCAAAACTAGGGCGATTGATTTTAGGGTTAGCACTTGCCCTACTTTGTTTGGGGAAAAAATAGTAATGCGGATTTTAGATCCAACTTCTGCATCTCTTGGGATCGAGGCGTTGGGGTACGAAGATTTTCAGAGGGATCATTTTTTAAAAGCGATCCATTTATCGCAAGGTATGGTGCTAGTGACGGGGCCAACTGGTAGTGGTAAAACGGTATCTTTATATACGGCATTAAACATTTTAAATGTGGAAGACGTTAATATTTCAACCGCCGAGGATCCGGTGGAAATTAACTTGCCTGGCATTAACCAGGTGAATGTTAATGTTAAAGCGGGACTTACTTTTGCTGCTGCGCTTAAAGCTTTTTTACGTCAAGATCCAGATATTATAATGGTGGGTGAAATTCGTGATTTGGAAACAGCAGAAATAGCTATTAAAGCTGCTCAAACTGGACATATGGTATTGTCTACTTTGCACACTAATAGTGCTGCAGAAACCTTAACTAGATTAATTAATATGGGGGTACCGTCGTTTAATGTGGCAACGTCAGTGCATTTGATTATTGCGCAACGATTAGCTCGTAAATTATGTGGTTTTTGTAAAGAAGAGATAACAGTACCAACTAAAGCTTTATTAGACATAGGGTTTACTGAAGAAGAAGCAGCCGGAGAATTGCATATTTTTAAACCGGTTGGTTGTAAAAAATGTAAAGATGGTTATAAAGGTAGGGTAGGTATTTACGAAGTAATGCCGATCTCTAAGAAAATTGGAGAAATTATTATGAATGGTGGTACGTCTTTAGATGTTGCTAATCAAGCATTACAAGAAAACGTGTGGTTTTTACGTAAATCTGGTTTACACAAAGTGAAACAAGGGTTAACTTCTTTGGAAGAAATTTCTAGAGTAACGAGAGAGTAATTATGTTTAAATTAAGAGATAATAAAGTATTTATGTACGAATACAAATCCGGAGTTTCGAATACTGTGGTACAAGGTGAAATTATAGCACCTAATATTTCCATGGCTAAAACCTTATTAAGAAAGCAAGGTATCGACGTTTTGCATATAAAAGCTAAAAATTCCTCTAGCAGTGCTTCTGGTGGAAAAGTTAATGCTGCAGATATATCTTTTTTTAGTAGACAAATGGCAACTATGCAGAGTTCTGGTATATCTTTAGTGCAAGCTTTAAATGTTATTATAGATGGTGCGGAGAAAAAAAGTTATAGAGAATTAGTGATGGGATTAAAAGAAGAGGTTGAATCTGGTAAATCATTTTCGTCTGCTTTAAAAAAATATCCATTAATATTTGATGACTTGTTTTGTAGTTTAGCCGCAGCTGGGGAACAATCTGGTTCGTTAGATACGATGTTAACTAGAATAGCAGTTTATAAAGAAAAAACAGAAAATTTAAAAAATAAGATTAAAAAAGCATTATATTATCCGATTGCTATATTAATAGTGGCATTTATAGTTAGTGGTTTGTTATTAATTAAAGTGGTGCCTACTTTTAAAAAATTATTTGATGGGTTTGGTGCTAAATTGCCAGAATTTACTCTAATGGTATTATCTTTATCTGATTTTGTGCAAAAAAATGGATTAATGATTGCTGTGGCCATAGTTGCAGGGGTTTTCTTTGCACTTCGATCTTACGAGCGGAACAAGCCATTTCGGCATTATATGCAGCGTTTATTTCTTAAACTACCAATTTTTGGTGAAATTTTAAATAAAGCCGCTGTTGCTAGATTTGCTAGAACATTGTCGACCACATTTGCAGCTGGCGTGCCATTAAATGAAGCCTTAGAAACCGTATCTAAAGCCAGCGGTAATATTGTTTATGAAAATGCCATAGATACAATTAAAGAATCAATATCTACTGGACAAAATTTGCAATCTTCGATGCAACGAACTGGGGTGTTTCCTGTTATGGTGGTGCAAATGGTGGCAATCGGAGAAGAATCTGGGGCATTAGAACAAATGTTAGATAAAGTAGCTTCTATTTTTGAAGAAGAAGTAAATTTAAAAGTAGACGGTTTAACATCATTGCTGGAACCATTAATTATGGCTATTTTAGGTGTTCTGGTTGGTGGTTTGGTAATTGCTATGTATTTACCAATTTTCAAAATGGGCTCAGTAATGTAATGAATTTAATAGTTTTTTATGGATTAATTTTAGTGTTTGGGTTGTGTATAGGTAGCTTTATTAATATGGCGGCCTATAGAATACCTAAAATGTTAAATTTTTCATGGTTTGTCGAATGTTATGAATTCTTAAATTTGCAACCCAAATTTCATAATTTACCAAAATTAGCATTTAATTTATGTTTACCAAGATCACATTGTCCTT
The DNA here is from genome assembly GCA_002422785.1 of Francisellaceae bacterium UBA6186. Taxonomy (GTDB): domain Bacteria; phylum Pseudomonadota; class Gammaproteobacteria; order UBA6186; family Azoamicaceae; genus UBA6186. The sequence continues at coordinate 9,609 of DITK01000018.1, read as the reverse complement.
ATTGTAAACAACAAATTGCTTTTTTTGATAATATTCCACTGCTTAGTTATTTTTTGTTGCGAGCTAAATGTAGAAGCTGTAAACAAAAAATTTCAACAAGCTATCCGTTAACAGAAATTTTAACTGGGATTTTTTCAGTATTTGTCGCTTATAAATTTGGCATGGAGTATAAAGTTGGTTTTGCCTTATTATTGTCGTGGGTGTTAATTTTACAAGCAGCGATAGATATGAAGGAATATATAATACCAGACGAGATAACTTTGCCAATGTTATGGTTAGGATTAATTATTAACAAGTTTGATATATTTGTTAATCTAGAAAGTGCAGTTATGGGTGCTATATTTGGTTATTTAAGTTTTTGGGTTATATATTGGATATTTAAATTGATTACCGGCAAAGATGGTATGGGTTATGGAGATTTTAAATTGTTGGCGATGTTGGGTGCATGGTTTGGATGCCAACAATTATTATTAATAGTTTTGATTGCTAGTGCTATCGGTAGTTTAGTAGGTGGAATGTTAATTTTATTAAAAAAACAAGATAAAAACTCTCCAATCCCATTTGGTCCATATTTAGCTATGGGTGGATGGATTGCTATGATGTATGGTTCTTGTATTAACAAGTGGTATTTTTTTCAGTGTTATTAGTTGCATTAACTGGTGGCATTGGTTGCGGTAAAACCTATGTTACCAAAATTTTTGAAAAATTAAAGATACCAATAATTTATGCAGATAATATTGCTAAAGACTTATTATTTAATGATAAAAATATTGGCAACCAAGTTAAGCAATATTTTAATATTGCAGATGTACAAAAAAACATTAAAAATATTAAAATTAATATTTTTAGTAATAAAAAACATCGATTGTTCCTAGAAAAATTAATCCATCCCAAAGTTGTAGAACATATTGTGCTGCAAATTAGAAATCTTGCAATTGATATTCATAAATCAAACAATTATTGTATTATAGAAATACCTATGCTGCTTAATTTGTTAGAGATATTGTCCAAAATAAAAATCGATAAAATTATATTGATAAATTGTTATCCAGATCTACAAATCTCAAGAGTTATGCAGAGAGATAAATTAACCCGCAGTCAAGTTGTCTCTATTTTAAGATCGCAGTTAGCTATTAAAAAGATTAATAATGTTGCTGATTATATCTTAGATGGTAGCAAGTTAAAAAATATAGAACAAGAAATAATAAATTTAGACCAAAAGTTACGACATAGATCTTGCTAGCAAAAATACAGTTATTTTATGTTTTCATAGTGTATATAATTAATAGTTGTGTTAGCTAAAAATAAAAATGAATTTATAGAATTTTTTGCAAAAACAGTAGATTGTTTGATTATAAAGTATAATATAAAACAGGATATAGTTTTTTATTCAACAATTGAAATAATATTTTTAATCTTGGTGGCGATGCTCTCTGGCTCCGAAAATTGTGATGCGATAATATATTTTGGGGAAAAACATTTAGATCTATTAAAAAAATATTTGCCATTTAAAAATAGTATACCAAAAATCATTATTAATAGATTATTTCATGTGATTAATAATAAAAGTTGCGACAAGTGGTTGAACGAGAATATAAATTTTTTGTTAACAGACATAAATGAACACCATAACAATGAAACGGCTATCCAATCGCAACAATATATAAGCTGTGGGATTACGGTTAATGGATTATGCTTTAAATTAGCTAATCATTCTTTGCCATCTAGCAATATTATTAATTATATTAACTTAGCCGATACCAATATAATAATTATAGATAATACCATTGAAATTCAATTGCCAATCAATGCAAATAATTATCAGGTAGCTAACAATATGTTAATATTAAGAAATATGGTTTTTGATATTATTAAGCAGTACCGAGTTAAAAAATGTTCTAAATTAGGTATTAATGCAATACGTAGATTAGCGAGTAAGAACCACATGAAATTGGTGGATATTTTAAATAATTGGATTTACGATGATTATATTAAATAATTATGTTTAATATCAATTATATCAGGAGATATGGATGACTAAAACTATTGTAATTGCGACCGGGGGTACTGGTGGTCATATTTTCCCAGGATTAGCTGTTGCAGATGAATTAATTGTTAAGGGCTATAAAATTGTATGGATAGGTACTAGAACAGGTTTAGAAGCAAATTTAATTCCATCACATAATATTGATATTTATTATATAACAATAGCTGGGATCAGAGGTAAAGCATGGAGTGCTAAAGTGCTAGCACTATTTAATATTTTAGTAGCTATTTTTCAGTCAATAACAATTTTATATAAATTAAATCCCTGTGCAGTATTAGGCATGGGTGGGTTCGTAGCCGGACCTGTTGGTATTGCAGCTTGGCTACTTAGAAAAAAATTAATTATCCACGAACAAAATGCGATAGCTGGAACTTGTAATCGTATTTTAGCATATTTTGCTGATGGTGTTTTAGAATCATTTCCAGATAGTTTTATGTTAAATAATCGGCATAAAAATAAAATTATTTTAACTGGCAATCCAGTTAGAAAAAACTTATTAAATTCTTTAGCTGTAGTAGATAACATATTAAAACAAGATCGATTGTTTAATATTTTAGTATTAGGCGGTAGTAGGGGAGCTACATTTTTAAATCAACTAGTGCCACAGGCTTTGGGTGAATTAGCAAATATTAAAATTTTACATCAAACCGGAGAACAGGATTTTAATACAACGTATGCTTTATATTCCCATAAAAATATTAAGAATGTTCATGAAATAAAGCCATTTATTGATAATATGTTAGCTGCATATGCTATGGCTGATTTAGTGATTTGTAGAGCTGGTGCATCTACGGTGTTTGAAATTATGGCCATGGGTATTGCTAGTATTTTAGTGCCTTTACCTGGTGCAATAGACGATCATCAAACAAAAAATGCTGCGTATTTAGCCAATAACAATGCTGCAATTGTAGTTAAACAATCTGAATTAAATGCAGCAATATTACGAGATTTAGTTATGCAATTAATAGCCGATCATAATAGGTTAGCTGCAATTAAAGCTGCGGCCAGATCGTTATATGAACCGTATAAATTAAATAATAGTGCAGAGCGTATAAGTAATTTGCTGCAGTAGCTGGCAATTTTCATGGAAATTTGATTGTTATATCTAAAATTTTCCATTATAATAATTCATATGATTTATTTACCAAGAAATCTTGAAAAAAATATTACTGATATTCTAGCCTCTGGTAAAAGCATTTTATTGCTGGGGCCAAGACAAACTGGTAAAACAACCTTAATTAATCAAATTTTTGCAGATAAGCGTATTAATTTAGCTAATCCTTACGATAGATTAAGATACGAAAAAAATCCTGCTATATTAACCGCTGAAATAGAAGCAATTGCTGAAAAAAATCAAAATCAGCGACCAATTATTATTATAGATGAAATCCAAAAAATCCCTATTTTAATGGATGCAGTACAAGATCTTATTGATCGCACAATTGCTAAATTTTTATTAACTGGATCTAGTGCTAGACAACTAAAAAAAAGAGGAAGTACTAATTTATTACCGGGTAGGGTGATTCCTTTGCGTTTAGATCCATTAATTCAAAACGAACAAAAATCATTAAATTTAGTGTTAAATAATTTATTAATGTATGGATCCTTACCAGAAATCGTGCTGTTAGAAAATATTAATGATCGAGAAAGATTATTAGATGCTTATACCAGTATTTATTTGGAAGAAGAGGTAAGAGCAGAGGCAATCGTACGTAATTTAGGAGATTTTGCTAGATTTTTAGAATTGGCAGCATCAGAATCTGGGAAAATTGTTAATTTTAGCAAATTATCTCAAGAAATAGGTGTTTCGCATTCTACCATTGCTAGTTACTATCAAATTTTAGAAGATTGTTTAGTTATAGAAAGGATAGAACCTATAACTGCGAGTAAAACTCGTAAAAAATTATCTAAAACTCAAAAATATATTTTATATGATCTTGGAGTAAGAAGAATAGCAGCACATGAGGGTAATTTACTTGCTAAAGATCAAATGGGGCATTTATTTGAACAATATGTAGGATTAGAATTAATTCGTATGCTTAGATTAAAAAGTTGTAGGTCTAATTTAAAATACTGGAGGGATCCCTCTGGCCCAGAAGTAGATTGGGTTGTTGATCATAATAATTTTTATATACCGATTGAAGTGAAATTAACCGATGCCCCGCAAAAATCAGATGCTAAATATTTACAAATTTTTCTGGAGGAATATAAAGAGCATACATCCAAAGGATTTATCATTTGTCAAACGCCACACATCATGAAAATTGCTGCAAATATTTATGCTTTGCCATGGGCTAATCTGGCTAATATTTTTGATGTTTAATTGCAGATAGTAGTTAACCAAGCTACTGTAAATAATCAATAATTTCTTGATATTTAATTTGATGTATAATTGGCTGTAAAAATGCTTGTAATAATATTTTTGTCGCTTCTGCTAAATTTATCCCACGAGTTTGCATGTAAAATAAAGCATTAGCATCTAAATTGCCAACACTAGATCCATGCGTGCAAATTACATCGTTATTATTAATTACTAATTCTGGGCAACTAATAATAGATGCTTGTGGAGATAAAATTAAACTTTTACTGTGTAGAGCAGCTTGAGTTTTAGCCGCACACTTATGCACCATTATTTTACCAGTTAATGCAATGCTAGCTTGTTCGTGGGCTATGGATCTTGCCACAGTTAAACTCGAGCTATTAGTAGTTAAATGATTAATTAATAAATCAATAGAATTAATAAATTTTTGTTTAGTGTTTTGCAAAATATGTAATTCTGCTGTAGCGTTTGGTTGTAATAGATTAATTTCCAATGCTAATTGAGTATCAGTTAAATTATTAGATAATAATTTGCCATGAAATATGCTATTAACATTTTGTGTTATTTGTAATTTAGAATTATCTGTATCTTGAATCAAATAATAATCTATTATAGTGTTATTATCGCAAATAAAATTAGTAGTATTATTTTGATGGTTTTTGTGATCTATAATTGTTAATTTGCTATTTTTCCCACTATTAATAATTATATTAAAATTGCAATCTAAATGATTAATTAAATAGATTGGTTGTTCAATCATTATATTATCTAAAATATTTATTAATAAATTATTGTTATGATCTAAATTTATCATAAATATATTATTGTTAATTGAAAAATGATTATTTTTGCTAAAATCGTCGATGTTAATAACTAAAAAATTTTCTAAAGCAAATTGTTTTATTGTTTTTTGCATCATATGATTTATTAACCGCTAGCTGACGTTAACCAACTATAGCCATCTGCTTCTAGTTTTTTCACTAATTTTTTATCACCAGATATGCTAATTTTTTTGTTAGTTAATATATGCACAACATCTGGTTCGATATATTTTAATATTCTTTGGTAATGGGTAATTAATAAAATAGCACTATCTTTAGTTTTGCAAGTTTTTATGCCATTGGCAACTATTTTTAGTGCATCAATATCTAAGCCAGAATCTATTTCGTCTAAGATAGCTAATTTTGGTTCTAGTAGTATCATTTGTAAAATTTCGTTACGTTTTTTTTCTCCGCCAGAGAAATCTTCATTAATCGATCTGTACAAGAATTCTTCAGGAATTTGTAAGGTTTTTATTTTTTCTTTCGCTAAATTTATAAAATCTATAGCATCTAATGGTTTGATGCCACGAGCTTTCCTAATGGCATTTAAAGAAGTTTTTAAAAATTGCATGTTAGATATGCCTGGTATAGCTACTGGGTTTTGGAAACTTAAAAACACACCTTGTTGTGCACAAGTATGTGCATTTAAATTTGCTAAATCTTCGCCTAAATATTTTACAAAGCCATTAGTTACACAATAATCAGGATGTTTAACTAATATATTCGCCAAAGTGCTTTTACCTGCTCCATTTGGCCCCATGATTACATGAATTTCTCCTGGATAAATAGTTAAATTTAAATTTTCCAAGATTGTTTTATTGGTAGTAGTGTCGGTAGATGCTTTAGTCTTTGGGTTGTTGATAGATTGTACCGTCAAATTATGTATTTCTAGTAATGGTTGTATTGTTGATTTGTTTAATTTATTCATCCTACCGATCCTTCTAAGCTAACTTCTAACAATTTTTGTGCTTCTACTGCAAATTCTAACGGTAATTCTTTAAAAACTTGTTTGCAAAAGCCATTTACTATCATAGAAATAGCATTTTCTTGATCTATGCCTCGTTGTAAACAGTAAAATAATTGTTCTTCCGAAATTTTACTAGTTGTGGCTTCATGTTCAATATTTGCGGTATTATTTTTAATTTCTATTTTAGGAAAAGTGTTAGCACTACAGTTGTCGCTTAACAGCAAAGAATCACATTGAGTATAATTTCTAGCATTTAGTGCATTTGGGGCAACGTATACTTTACCACGATAAGTATTACGACCAAAACTTGCTGAAATACCTTTAGAAATAATAACACTAGAGGTGTTATTACCAAAGTGCATCATTTTAGTTCCAGTGTCTGCTTGCTGATGTAAATTAGTAAGTGCTACCGAATAAAATTCTCCACGAGAACTATCTCCTCTTAAAATAACACTAGGGTATTTCCAGGTTATAGCGGATCCAGTTTCTATTTGGGTCCAAGAAATTTTAGAATTGTTTCCTAAACATAGTCCTCGTTTAGTTACAAAATTATAAATACCGCCAACGCCGTTCTGGTCGCCAGGGTACCAATTTTGTACAGTGGAATATTTAATTTGTGCATTTTCTAATGCAACTAGTTCTACAACAGCTGCATGCAATTGATTTTCGTCTCGCATAGGGGCACTACAGCCTTCTAAATAGCTAACATAACTATCTGGTTCGGCTATTATTAAAGTTCTTTCAAATTGTCCAGTTGACAGAGCATTAATTCTAAAGTAAGTAGACAATTCCATGGGGCAACGTACGCCCTTTGGTATATAACAAAAAGATCCATCGGTAAATACGGCGGCATTTAGGCAAGCAAAAAAATTATCTCGATACGGTACAACGCTTCCCAGATATTTTTTAATTAATTCCGAGTGATGTTGTACTGCTTCTGAAAATGAACAAAAAATTATGCCATGATCTTTTAATTTTTCTTTAAAAGTAGTGGCAACAGACACGCTATCGAATACTGCGTCAATAGCGACCCCTGCTAATAATGCACGCTCGTGTAGTGGTATGCCTAATTTTTCGTATACGGCTAGTAGTTTTGGGTCAACTTCACTTAAATCCTTTGGTCTATTTTGTGATTTTGGGGCGGAAAAATAAATGATATCTTGGTAATTAATTTTTGGATAAGAAACATTAGCCCAGTTTGGTTCGGTCATCGTTAACCAATGTTTATAAGCTTTAAGCCTATATTGCAACATAAAATCCGGTTCATTTTTTTTTTGGGAAATTAATTTGATGATATCTTCGTTTAACCCTTTTGGAGCTTGTTCGGACTCTATATCTGTTATAAAACCTGCTGAGTATTGTTTGTTAATTAATTTATTTAAGTTCATGAGTGCTCACAAATTTATATATTAACTAAGTTTTTTTAATTATTAATTAATATTACTGAAATGATTATTAATACTGGTAGTTAGTTTAGTCGTATTAGTCAACTGATTTAAATGCAATGTTATTTAAGTATATATTCTATTTCAAAATAAAATATCACATTGAAATATTTTAATCAATTTTTAATAAGTTTGGAGATTATGTTCTAGAATAATCTATGTAATAACAATTATATTATGGATGATATATGCAAAATGTAATAGTCTTTGATATCGATGGGATCCTTTGTTGGCAGCGTGATGTAGATTTGTTTGATTTTGATGAGTTAAAAATTAATCATCCTGATTGTCATTTAATAGTATTTCCGATGATAGAGGCGGGGTATATTCATTGCTTTGTTCCGTATTTAGATGTATTGATGAATTATTTAATTAATACGGGTAGTCGTATAGCTTTTTTTAGTGCCGGCAGTGAGTCTAGGAATATCGTAGTCATCAGCGAATTATTAATTAAATTATTTGGCGAAGTTCGTTATCAAGAATTAAAAGATGCTGGTCAATTTAATATTTTTTCTGGACATCAAATGAGAAGTGCCAATTCTCAGCTAGGAGAAGAATGTACTACTCATGTAAAAGATCTAAATATAGTTTTAGAAGGTAATGAAACAATTTTAGATGCCATTTTAATAGATGATCAGCCAAGATATGTAGCTCACAATCAAACTCCCTGTATAGTAGGAATTGTATTAGAGGATTTATTAGAAAATTTTAGACAAGATAATTTTTCTAAAAATGCCGTATATTATTTGTTAGGTGTGTTTAGTAATTATTTTAATGATAACCAAGATTCATTGCCTATAAGAGTATGGATGAAAAACTTTTTTTTAGAACACACAGATTATAATATTATATATTCTAACTTATATTTATCCCACGATTTTTTTATCCCAGAAAAAAATAATAAATTTGTTCTTCAGTTGATTCAGCAGGGTTTACAAGAAGTACAAAAAACATACCCAGATGCTATGTTGTATGGGCAACAAGAAAAAATTAGTGTTGCCAATAAAAGATTCCCTCCTAGTAAATTAAAAATAACGATCTAAATTAAAATATTTAAATCATAATGTTTTATTGTTACGCAGGATTAACAGAGACTAGTTCTATATCAAAAACTAATACAGAATTGGGTCCTATTTGGGCTCCAGCACCTTCTGTGCCGTAGGCTAATTGTGGTGGTACAAAAATTTTCCATTTAGATTTTGGTTTCATAAGCATTAAAGCTTCTTGCCAACCTTTGATTAAAGATTTTAATTCAAATATGGCAGGTTTTGAACTTTCATAAGAACTATCGAATTGAGTGCCATCTAGTAAACTACCGCGATATTGTACTTGAACTTTATCATTGATGTTTGGAGACTTAGATGACTGGTCGCCATGGTTAATTATTTGATACTGTAAGCCATTTTGTAGTTCAACAACATCTATATTTTTTTTGTTGTTTGCTAAAAAATCTTTTCCTGTTTGTAGATTGGTGGCTGAAGTTTTTTTTAACATTTTTTTTTGTTCCTCTGCTCCCATTTGTTGCATCATATTTAGTGCTTTTAGCATTTGTTCTTGATTAAGCTGTGGTTTATTAGCAATAGTATCTTTTAATCCCTGGATAAAAATATCCAAGTTTATTTTTATGCCACTTTTTTCCTGATATTTAATATTTTCGCCAGTCACTAATCCGAGGCTATATGCTATTTGATCGTCTTCTTTAGCTAAATCCATCCCAGATGCAACAGCAGTATAAAATATTATTAAGTAAATTGGAAATAGTCTGTTTAACATTTGTTCTTTCCCTAATATGTTGGTGTGATTTAGTATATCTAAAATATAAATTACTACATTATTTAAAATATATCCAGGCTATGGTAGAGTTCGATTTGGAAAAATATCTGGATGTGTAGTAAATTTTTTTGCCATAATAATCATAAGAATGTTTGTAGGTGATAAATTTATAATTGACCTTTACGGCCTGGCTCTTGTATCATCTATGGCAGCGGGGTATAGCGCAGTCTGGTAGC
>DITK01000036.1 GCA_002422785.1 Francisellaceae bacterium UBA6186 | reverse complement strand
TGGATGAACTCCGGCATGTACTAATAGTAAATTAAAATTCTGGTCAAAGTGTGCCATTGGCCTATATTCTAGCCAATTTATTAGCTCTATCGCATCTGTGGCATTTAACACCTGCAAAACTCCATTAATTGCTTGAGGATTATTTTGATAGTGATTTGTCATGTTATTTAATAATAAATTATTGTGAGCACAAGCTATAAGAATTAGATCATGATTACCAAGTACACAAACTGCTTGTTTGTTTAATGATTTAATAAACCTAATAGTTTCTAATGACTGTAGTCCGCCATTGATTAAGTCTCCAGTTAACCATAATTTATCTTGAGAATTAAAATTAATTTTAACAAGTAATTTTTCTAATTCCGACAAGTGGCCGTGTATATCGCCAATAATATAAGTATTCATTGTTTATACCAAATAATAATATAATATCCTAATTAACTGAGTTAATACAATCTAATATTGGTAATTTATTAAAAGAGATAGCTTCTTGTAATTGTGGTAAATTAATTTGATCTGCTCCTGCTAAATCAGAGATTGTTCTGGCTACTTTTAAAATTCTATAATAACTTCTGGCAGATAGTTTTAATTTTTTTATAGCCAGATGCATCAGCTTATTGCATTCTTCATTAAGAAAACAATGATATTTAATCATTTTATTATTTAAATGGGCATTTAATTTGTTTTGTCTCACAAATTGTATAGTATTTGCAGCTTGGATATTTTTTCTTATAAATAATGAACTGTGAGGATTATCAAAGTTATTCAAGGTGTCAGAATTATAATGATTATGAATTTTATTGTTGGTTAATAATTCTGTAGGTACATTAGGTACCTCTATACAAATATCAATACGATCTAATAATGGACCAGATAATTTTGATAAATATTTTCTAATTTTATCTTGAGAACATTGACAGTTAACATTTGGATTGCCACGATTACCACAAGGACAAGGATTCATAGCCGCAACTAATTGGAATTTAGCAGGTAATTCTATTTGTTGCTTAGCCCTAGCTATAACTATTCTACCAGATTCTATTGGTTCTCTTAGTACTTCTAACACATAACGACTGAATTCTGGCAGTTCGTCTAAAAATAATATGCCGTGATGAGCTAAAGAAATTTCCCCAGGTTTTGGTATGGATCCGCCACCAACCAATGCTGCGCTAGATACGGTATGATGAGGATTGCGGAAAGGTCTTACTTTCCATTCCTGTTCTCGCTCTATGCCTTTTAATGAATATATAGCAGATACTTCTAATGCTTGTTCGGTAGATAATTCTGGCATAATGCTTGGTAATCTACTAGCTAGCATCGTTTTGCCGGTACCAGGAGGCCCAACCATTAATAAATTATGGCCACCAGCCGCTGTTATCTCTAGTGCACGTTTAGCATGTGGTTGTCCTTCTATATCAGCAATATCTAAATTATTGATATTGTTGGTATTTATCACTCTAGAATGGATGTTTGATTTGTTAGTTAGAATAGATTGATTCATAGGATCAATAATATTGATATTTAATAAATGTTCGTATACTTCTAATAAGGTAGCAGCAGGATATACGATATTATTACCAATTAAATTTGCTTGGAAAAAATTTTCTAGTGGAATAATTAAATTTCTACTGGCATGTTTAGTGGCTACTGCAAATGGAATTATTCCAGAAATAGGTCTTAATTGTCCTGTTAAGGCTAGTTCCCCAGCGAATTCAAAATTCTGTAAAGATACAGATTTTAATTGACCAGTAGCTGCTAATATCCCGATAGCTATTGGTAAATCGAAGCGTCCACCTTCTTTAGGTAAATCGGCTGGTGCCAAATTAATAATAATTTTTTTATTGGTAAATTGTAATCCACTGTTAATTATGGCACTTCTTACTCGTTCTTTGCTTTCTTTGACGGCAGTTTCTGGTAATCCAACTATAGTAAACCCTGGCATACCGTGAGATACGTGCGTTTCTACGCTAACAAGTGGCGAAGATATTCCAACAGATGCTCTGCTATATAATACTGATAATTTTGATTGCATATTATTAATTATAAATAATTAATAATTAATAAAATATAGCATTATTTATTAATATTATTTTTTAGCTAAAACCAAACTCAGGTACAGCATGCCAAGCGCAAACAACAATAAAATCATAGGTATTGATATATATAATAAATTACCAAGATATAATAAATATTGATTTTTAAATGCAATAAAATAGCTTAAATATATACTTGATATTACAAACAATAATAATGTTGCTATTGGGTAGCCATAATAATATGCAGCATAAGTCGCCGTTATTATGGCTATGATAATTAAATATATCAATTCCAATTGCTGCATAAATAATATAGATAACAAAATGAAAAGCATTATAATTATTGATAAGATTTTTATATTCTTATAATAAATATTTTGTTGATTGAACAATATAGCTACCCAAGACAATATGCAGCTTGGGATTATAAGTATTGCATTAAGATCTGCAAGCCATAAGTTTATATAATTATATAATAATATTTTAACTCCATATGTTGTTTGGTTAATTAAAATCATTGCTAATATTTTAATGAAACTAGAAATAAAGCAAGTGATAGCAGCATTTTTTGCTACAAATGCTAATAATATTTTTTTATTAATTAAATGATTAACATCTGCAAAAAATATATTTTTACATAAAATAGTACTCACCCAAGCTCCCAATAGATCTGCAAGTAAATATAAAATAATTGTATTTGTAGATAAACCATGAAAAAAACAACCACCAATCTCACTTAATATAAGGCCCCAAAAAGCATTGGCGCCGAATAAATAAAACATTACAAAAGCAACGCCTATTGGCGGATACATGGGTAAAGCTGGGTATTGAAATGTTAAATTAACAATTATTAAAAATTGAAAAATAAATATTAAAACAGTATGAATTAATAATCTTTTAAGTTTAATTACATTGTACTGCCAATAATGATTTATAGATGTCTTATTAGTAATAAGTTTGGGTATTTGATTATTTAAATATGACAATTGGTTATCCATATAAATAGCACGCAACATAATCCCAATCACCATGAACAAATATTTTTTTGATTAATTTAAAATTATTTAAATTTGGCAGTAATCTAAAAGATATAATTTTTTTCACCTGCTCCATAGTGTTAATCTTGTCTATTATTTTACTTAGTAATTCTGTTGAAAATACGGTGCAACATAAGTATATAATAGTTATGTTGTTGAAGTCATAGTATAAAAAGTCACCATGTATTAAATTTAAATTTCTATTGTTAAATATTTCTGGCAATTGTGTGGCTATCTTTCGTTCGATTGTATTAGCAATAACTGACCTGTTGTTGTTGATTTCTATTCCAGTTGCAGATGCTACTTGCGTTGTTAAAAACACTTGAAAAACAATTTTACCAAGTCCAGAACCTATGTCTAAAAAATGATCTACAGATGTTATATTTAAATAGTTTAATATTTTTATAACGCTGTAATAATATAATTCACCATACAGTTCGTCACGAGAACAAACAGTTGAAAGCTTTATCCCTTGATCAAAATTGCGATAAAGTTCATCAAAATAAGATATAATTAAATCGTTGTTGTTGGACAAAATATATATTACCTCACCATTTAATTTGTAGAACAATAGTGTAATGTAGATGCTATATGTAATCCGTGACACATAGCAATCGCTAAGGCATCGGCTGCATCTTGTTGCGGTGCTTTATCTAAAGCTAAGATAGTTTGTACCATGCTTTGTACCTGTTGTTTATCGGCATTACCACAGCCAACTACTGCTTGTTTAATTTGACGAGCAGAATATTCGTTGACTGGTAATCCCATGGTTGCGGCTGCAACTATGGCAGCACCTCTTGCTTGACCCAACTTTAATGCGCTACTTACATTTTTATGGACAAAAACTTTTTCTATACTAACTTGCTCTGGTTGGTATTGATGGATTATTGCGACTAAATCTTCATAAATTTGTTTTAGCCTATGACCCCAATCGTTGGATAAAATTTTTATGTGGCCACTAGTTATATATTGTTGTTGTTGTTTTATAGATTGTATAATCCCATAACCTGTAATACGAGATCCAGGATCTATGCCTAAAATTATCATGATAGATTAAATAACATATTATTAATTATCTTCAGCATTAAATTCAGACAAATCAGCATTGGCATAAACTTCTTGTACATCTTCTAAATCTTCTAGGCCTTCTAAAAAATTAACTATTTTTAAAGCTGCTTCTGAATCTTCCGGTTTAATGTAAGTGGTTGCAATAGTTGCGATTTCAGCATCTTCTATTTTGCCAATAATCTTTTCTAAATTTAG
>DITK01000050.1 GCA_002422785.1 Francisellaceae bacterium UBA6186 | reverse complement strand
ATATCTAATAAGGTAGCACTATGTTGAAATATTATTTAATAATTATGGCTAGCGGGTTATTCGCTATTATTTATGGTGGGGTATTTGCAACTATCATATCAAAAGCCCCGGCTGGTAACGATAAAATGCGAGAAATAGCCCTCGCTATTCATGAAGGTGCTGTTGCCTATCTAAAAAGGCAATATTTAGCTATAGGAATAGTCGGGATAATTTTAGCTATATTGTTACAAATATTTCTAAGTTGGCATTGCACCCTTGGTTTTGTTGTAGGTGCAGTCTTGTCATCTATAGCAGGATTTTTAGGGATGCATATTTCTATAAGAGCTAATGTAAGAACTGCTTACGCAGCTCATACCAGTCTTTATGCAGCGTTAAATATGGCATTTAGAGCAGGATCTGTAACTGGCTTATTGGTAGTAGGACTAGGCTTGCTTGGTGTTTTTTATTACTTCATATTTTTATATTACTCTAATATTAGTGATAGATTATTGATAGAAGCATTACTATCGTTAGGTTTTGGTGCGTCTTTAATTTCTATTTTTGCAAGATTAGGCGGAGGTATCTTTACTAAAGGTGCAGATGTTGGTGCAGATTTGGTTGGAAAACTAGAAGCCGGTATTCCAGAGGATGATCCCAGGAATCCTGCAGTAATTGCTGATAATGTTGGTGATAATGTCGGCGATTGTGCCGGTATGGCAGCTGATCTATTCGAAACTTATGCAGTTACTATGGTGGCTGCTATGGCACTTAGTAGCTTACTAATAACCGGGGAGCAAAGGCTAAATTTTTTGTTGTATCCGTTATTAATTGGTGCAGTGTGTATATTTAGTTCAATTATTGGGATGCAATTCGTTAAGGTTAATAAAAACAATAAAAACCCTAATATTATGCAAGCCCTATATAAAGGTTTGATAGCGACAATTATTGTTTCTATTGGCTTGTTATACTTAATTACAGATCAATTACTTGGTTTAAAAACTTTGTTTCATATTGGTGGTATGGCTATTTATGGGTACAATATTTTATATTGTGCTTTTACGGGCTTAGGTGTTACCGGTTTACTAATGTGGGTTACTGAATATTACACCTCAAAATCTTTTAGGCCAGTAAAAAGTATTGCTAGTGCCTCTATTACAGGGCATGCAACTAATGTTATTCAGGGATTAGCAGTTTCGATGGAAGCTACTGCGTTGCCAATTTTGGTGATTGTGTCAGCAATTATGATTTCTTATCTTCATGCTGGTTTATACGGTGTTTCTATTTCGGCGACTAGTATGTTAGCTTTGGCTGGGATTATTATGGCCTTAGATGCTTACGGGCCAATTACTGATAACGCTGGTGGTATTGCAGAAATGGCGCATTTAGATTCTAGTGTTCGAGTTATCACCGATCAATTAGATGCAGTTGGTAATACTACTAAAGCTGTTACTAAGGGGTACGCTATAGGATCGGCAGGTCTTGCAGCCTTGGTATTATTTAGTGCCTATATAGAAGATTTACACCATTATTTTCCACATTTATATATTGATTTTAATTTACAAGATCCTTTTGTGATTGTTGGATTGTTTGTTGGCGGAGTATTGCCTTATTTATTTTGTTCTTTTGGCATGATGGCAGTTAGTCGTGCTGGAGGTAAAATTGTTGAAGAAGTACGCAGGCAATTTAAGGAAATAAAAGGCATTATGACTGGTGAAAATAAACCGGAATACTCTTTAGCGGTAGATATTTTAGCTAAAGCTGCTATTTATGAAATGATTATTCCATCACTATTACCAGTTGTGGCACCGATTATTTTATATTTTGTGATGAAGTGGATAGTTGGACAAGCTGCAGCATTTACTGCTCTAGGTGCTATGATCTTGGGTTGTTTATTTACTGGAATATTTTTAGCTATTTCCATGACCTCTGGTGGTGGCGCTTGGGATAATGCTAAAAAGTTTATTGAAGAAGGTAATTATGGTGGTAAAGGATCAGATGCGCATAAAGCTGCTATTACTGGTGATACAGTGGGCGATCCTTATAAAGATACGGCAGGCCCTGCAATTAATCCGCTGATAAAGGTTATCAATATAGTGGCTTTAATGTTGTTGGCGATGTTGGCTAAAAATGTAGCTTAGTATTATAAAACATATGCGTTTGAGTGATAAGCAAATAGTTGCTATAAAAGAATGTTTTAGTACTTATTTTAATTCTCATTCAGATGCACTATGGTTGTTTGGTTCTAGGGTTAATTTAACCGCATTAGGTGGAGATATTGATCTTTATATCGAAACATCGAACAATAATATTGATGAAATTTATCAAGCTCGTATTAATTTTTTGTGTAGTTTAAAAAGAAAAATTGGTGACCAAAAAATTGATGTGGTACTAAACATAGATGGTAAAAATCAATCAGCAATTTATGAAATAGCTAAAACTACTGGGATAAAGTTGGTATGAATATTCATAATAAAGATGTTATTATTTTACAATCGGAATTGGCAACTTGTAAATTACATGTTGCTAGAATAAAAATGGCTTTAAAACGTACTAATGATATTTTTCCTTTAAAAATCGAAAATATTAATAATATATCCGAAGAAAATTTGGGATTTTTAGAAATATTAACTAGTCGTTTTGCTAAGCTTCAAGATAATCTTGGTCAAAAAATTTTTCCTGCGCTATTAAGGTTGCTTAAAGAAGATATTGATAATAAAAGTTTTTTAGATCGTTTAAATCAATTAGAAAAATTACAAATAATACCCAGTGTTGTTTTTTGGGATGAATTGCGTGAAGTTCGCAATAATTTAACTCATGAATATGAAAATAATCCAGAATTACAAATAAAATCACTTAATAATTGTGTTGAAAAGTGTAAAGAGTTATTAAATTACTGGGAATTTTTAAATAAAACATTTATTGATAAATTATTAAGATAAATTTAACAAATTTAAGCATTTCATTGGCCTGAGTTTTAAGAGTTAAGTATTGTTGGAAAACATATGTCCCAATTTGTTCATTTAAATTGTCACAGCGAATATTCGATAGTGGACGGTATTTTGCGACTTAAACCATTGATTGGGAAAGTTGCAAAATTTGGTATGCAAGCAGTGGCTTTAACTGATCAATCTAATTTATTTGGTATAGTTAAATTTTATAAAACTGCAATTAGCATGGGGGTTAAACCCATTATTGGTTGCGATGTGTGGTTATCTAATAATAATGAATATAGCGAACGCTTAACTTTATTATGCCAGAATAATATTGGATTAAAAAATTTGATATTATTGATTTCCAAATCATATAACAATTGGAACAATAATAGGCCAATAGTTAATAAAGATTGGCTCACAAAAGATGGGCTGCATCTTGGGCTAATAGCGATAGCCCCTATGATAGATAGCGATATTGGTAGATTAGTAACGCAAAATAATTTATCCCAAGCAATAGAAGTAGCTCATGATTGGATGAAATTATTTGTAGATAGATTTTATATTTCTATAAATAGATCGTTGGGGTTGTCTGAAGAATCACATATCAAAAAAATATTAAAAATTGCAGGCAAAAATATTCCGATTGTGGCATCTGGAGACGTAAGATTTTTAGATCCAGAAGATTTTATAGCACACGAAGCCAGGGTTTGTATTAATCAAGGTTTGCGGTTAGAAGATAATCAGCGTAAAAAAAATTATAGCAAGTCGCAATATTTGAAAAATACGGCAGAGATGCAAAATTTATTTTGTGATTTACCTGCAGTGTTAGTTAATACAGTAGAGATTGCTAAGCGTTGCAATGTAAAATTAGATTTAGGTAAAACATATTTACCTAAATATCAAACACCAGACAACAAATCTGAGCAAGAATATTTAACAATTGCTGCTAAAAATGGCTTATTAAAGAGATTGAATTCTAATAATTATTTAGAAGTGCCAGAACAATATATTAATAGGTTAAATGCTGAATTATTAGTTATTAACAATATGGGATTTGCAGGATATTTTCTAATAGTTGCTGATATTATAGAGTGGTCTTTGAAATCTGGCATTCCCGTGGGGCCTGGGCGAGGATCTGGTGCTGGTTCTTTAGTGGCATTTGCGCTGCATATCACTAATATTGATCCATTAACGTATGGTTTATTGTTCGAAAGATTTTTAAATCCAGAACGGGTTTCTATGCCAGATTTTGATAT
Source organism: Francisellaceae bacterium UBA6186 (assembly GCA_002422785.1). Taxonomy (GTDB): domain Bacteria; phylum Pseudomonadota; class Gammaproteobacteria; order UBA6186; family Azoamicaceae; genus UBA6186. The sequence goes on along the minus strand of DITK01000050.1, from coordinate 9,512 downwards.
TGATTTTTGTATTAATGGCCGTGATAAGGTTATAGAATATGTATCTAGCAAGTATGGTAAAGATTCTGTGGCGCAAATAATTACTTATGGTACCATGGCCGCCAAAGCTGCTATTCGAGATGTTGGTAGAGTATTAGGTATCCCCTATGGTTTTGTTGATCAAATTGCTAAATTAATTCCATTAGAGTTAGGGATGACAATTTCTAAAGCATTAGAACAAGAAATATTGTTAAAAACTAAGTACGAAGAAGATGACGAAGTAAAATCTATTATAGACTTAGCTAAAAAATTAGAAGGCATTACAAGAAATGTTGGTAAACATGCTGGCGGTTTAGTTATATCGCCAATCCCAATTGTTAATTTTTCTCCATTATATCATGAAGCAAATAATTTGTCGCCAGTTACTCAGTTTGATAAAAATGACATAGAAGATATTGGTTTAGTAAAATTTGATTTTTTAGGATTGAAAACTTTAACAATTATTGATTTGGCAGTTAAAGCGATTAATAAAAAAATAATTAAATTATCAGATCAATTAAATATTGATCAAATATTATTAAACGATTCAGCAACTTTTGATTTTTTATCAGAGGGAAATACAGTTGCAGTTTTTCAGCTGGAATCTAGAGGGATGCGAGAATTAACAGTTAAATTACAGCCAAGTTGTTTCGAAGACTTAATTGCTATTGGTGCACTATATCGTCCAGGTCCGTTGCAGTCTGGAATGGTCGATGATTTTATTAACCGTAAACGTGGTCAAGAAATAATTCAATACCCTCACCAAGAGTTAATACCTATTTTACAACCAACTTACGGTGTAATTGTTTATCAAGAACAAGTAATGCAAATTGCCCAAGTATTAGCAGGATATACATTAGGTGCAGCAGATTTATTACGTCGTGCTATGGGCAAAAAAAAACCAGAAGAAATGGAAAAACAGAGGCAAATTTTTATTGATGGTGTTTGTGGCTTAGATATTAATCGAGATGATGCGTCCAAGCTAGGAAAACATAATGCTGATAATATTTTTAATTTGATAGACAAATTTGCCGGCTATGGATTTAACAAATCACATGCTGCTGGGTATGCTTTAATAACTTATCAAACCGCTTGGCTTAAAACACATTATCCAGCAGAATTTATGTCAGCAGTACTATCTTTAGATTTAGCAAACACTGATAAAATTATTATATTTATTGTAGATTGTAAAAAAATCGGCATAACAATAAATGCTCCTAATATTAATGCATGTGAATATCAATTTGTAGCCACAAATGCTAATACTATAAGCTATGGGTTAGGAGCTATTAAAGGTGTTGGAGAGGCCGCAATTGATAATATAATCCTTGCCAGACAGCAAAGAGAATTTAATGATTTATTAGATCTTTGTACTAGGGTTGATTTGCATAAAGTATCGCGCAAAACTTTAGAAGCTTTAATTAAATCAGGGGCATTAGATTGTTTTAATTTACATAGAGCAGCTTTGTTATATTATTTGGAAACAGCAATTAAAGTTGCATCTAAATCACAACAACGTTCTGATAAACAATTAGATTTATTTGCCAATTATTATACAGCTGAAGCTAAGATACGATTGGAATTTTTAGACGATATCTGTCCAAAGTGGGATAATCACGATTTATTACTGGCTGAAAAAGATGCATTAGGCTTCTATTTTTCTTGCCATCCGTTAGTGGCATTCCAAAAAGAATTATCCAGGTTAGGGGTAATAAAGTTTAATCAAGCCAGTTTAGATAAGAAAATTCAAAAATTTGCAGGATGTATTGTTGCCATAAGATCAACTCGTACCAAGCGTGGGGATAAAATGGCGTTTGTAACTTTAGACGATGCTGTTAGTAGACAAGAAATAGTAGTATTTTCAGATCTATATCAAGAAAATAAAGAATTATTAAAAAAAGATCAAATAATAATAATAGAAGGAGAAGCAACTAAAGATAACTACTCTGGTGGTTTTAAAATTAGGTGTAACAAAGTTACTAGTTTTAATGAAATATGTAAAACTCTGGTTAACAATATCACAATAGTATTAAATTCTGAAATTGATGATGCAAATACAGTAGCGCAAAAAATTAAACAAATAATTATGCCGCACCCAGGTAATTGTCCATTAATCCTACATTACAAAAAATCTGGAATGTTAACCAAAATAAAACTTGGTATAAATTGGACTGTGGATCCACAAAAACAACTATTGTTAGATTTAAAAAATTTAACAGAGATAGCAGATGCGTATATTGAGTATTAATTATATAATTATTCATTGGTCAATATTCAACATCTTCAATAAAATTAGAAAAATTATAAATTTTAGCTAGACTGAAATAATGTGCCAACTAAATGGCTAACAAAAATATTTAATTTAAGGATTATCAATGAATATAGCAACATATGCGGTCCTAGCTAGAGAAACCTTTAATTTAATAGACCTAGGCATTAACCCCATACTCATAAGATTACCATTGGGCTGGAATATAAAAAAAACAGATATTTTTTATGATGAGAATGGTAATTGTTTTTGTCTGTTTATGAATAAAAAACTAAAAGAAGTCGTATTGTCAGTTAGGGGAACCAAAAATCTTGAGAATATTGAAACAGATTTCAAATTAGCACTAGCTAGAATACAAGAAAACAAATTTATTCCTGCAGGACAAGAAGGATTAGAGGCATTAGCAAATAAAATTTTACAGTCTAATGGAGTCACTAAAGAAGGTTATAGTTTCAAAATTATAGGATATTCTCTTGGTGGGGTGATGGCAGAGTTATGTGCTACCAAGTTAGGAATAGAGTGTATAACTTTTGAAAGTCCTGGTTCTGTGCATCTTATGCAGCAGCATCCATCATCTTATCCTGAAAAAAATTACAATTTAATTAGTGCTTATTTAAGCGCTCCTAATGCTATTAATTCTTTGGATGCACATCCAGGTAATATATTTAGAATGTATTTACCTCAATCTCAAGGCTATGCTAGGCATGCTGTAAAATGTTTATTAAATACTACATTTGTAACTCCAGTTTATAATGCATATGTTTCTTGTTTTTCTTTGATTAAAAATGCTGCTAGTAATAACATATTTGCTTCGCTAAATTCAGTTGGTATTACAGCAAGCCCTAATCCCCTGGGTTTTGTGGAAGATATTGCCTGGTTAATCGAACAGCATAGTATCGAAAATATAGCCAAGTTTTTATTGAATTCTGGAAAAGTAACTAAGATGGATTCTTGGCCAACAACGCCATTAATTGCTATTAATCAAGAATTGAGTCAAAGTACTATTACTCAAAATATTTTATCATTTAGTAAAATATTCTTACCTTTTCAAAAAGACAAGCCAGGGATCAGAAATATTTTTGACGAAGAAGGGATGAAATTAGCCCAAAATTTTAATCTGCCAGGCTATAAAGAACATAAAAAATACGAGGCGGCGGCTGCAACCACTATTAGAGATGAGGGATTTACTCGTAAATATCAATTACAATAATTTTTATCTTACTGTAGAATAATCGTTCGCCTCTACTTTACCGCCACAATTAACATAACAGTCGTTATAGCTTTGCTCGCATGCCTTACTGTAAAATCGACATTGTTCTATATTATGCCTATCTTTTGTGGTAACAGAAGTTTGTTGATTGTTAAGATTAATAGTGTAATTTAACATCGAAGATCTTTCTGCTTGTCTTAAACATTCTTGATAAGCTTTATTGGCGGAATCATCGCATTCTTGTTTAGCATTACGACAGGCTAGGATACATTCCCTAGCTTCTGGCTGGGATGGTGGCAAATATACATATTGATTATTATAAAAACTATTGCAACTAGTAATAGTAGTAGACATTAAAATTAAAAAAATAAATTTCATTTTGCTATTAGTTGTTTGAATCATCATGTTATTAATACCCCTATAAATAATTATATACGAAAAACTCCGAAATTAGTCTCTTCAATAGAGGTATTGGCACATATAGATAACCCAGAAGCTATTACCATTCTGGTATTTACAGGGTCAATAATACCGTCATCCCAGATCCTGGCTGTAGCATAATAAGCACTACTTTGTTGTTGATATTGATTAACAATTTTTTGTCTAAATTGCTGATGTTCAGATGGTGCAAGTTTAGATTTTTGCAATTCCAACATAACGTCCCCAGCCTGTTCTGGGCCCATAACACCAATTTTAGAATTTGGCCAAGTCCATAAAAATCTTGGGTCGTATGCTCTGCCACACATACTGTAATTACCGGCACCAATACTATTGCCAAAGATAACCGTCATTTTAGGAATACGAGCATTGGCAACTGCCATCACCATTTTGGCACCGTTTTTAGCTATACCTGCTTCTTCTGATTTGCTGCCAACCATAAATCCAGTAATGTTTTGTAAAAAAATTAAAGGGATTTTTCGTTTACAACATATTTCAATAAAATGAATTGCTTTAATTGCTGACTCATTAAATAAAATACCGTTGTTAGCGATTATTGCAACAGGATATCCAGTAATATGAGCGAAACCACATACTATTGTTTTGCCGTACACAGCTTTAAATTCATGAAATAAAGAGCCATCAACAATTCTAGCAATAATTTCACGGCTATCGACCGGTATTCTTGAATCAATTGGGATTAAACCATATAGATCGCTTGCTGGATAAATTGGTGATTTTACTGGTTGCATATTCATAAAATTTATAGATTTTGTTAATTTAGATCTGTTTAAATTAACAACAATATCTCTTATAATTGATAATGCATGATGTTCATTAGTTGCTATATGATCAGCAACTCCAGATATCCGGCAGTGTAAATCAGCCCCACCTAATTTTTCATAAGTTACATCTTCACCGGTAGCAGATTTAACCAATGGTGGTCCTGCGAGAAAAATGGCAGCATTATTTTGTACCATAACAGATTCGTCACACATGGCTGGAATATAAGCACCGCCTGCAGTACAGTAACCAAGTACAGCTGCGATTTGAGGAATATTTTTAGCTGACATTTGTGCTTGATTAAAAAATATTCTGCCAAAATGTTCTTTGTCTGGAAATACTTCATCCTGTAGTGGTAAATTAGCACCACCAGAATCTACTAAATAAATACATGGTAATTCATTTTCTAGAGCAATTTGTTGAGCACGTAGATGTTTTTTGATACTTATGGGGTGATAAGTGCCGCCTTTTACGGTTGCATCATTAGCTATTATCATACATTCGGTATTAGCCACATAGCCAATCCCAGTTATTATTCCACCACTAGCGATGCTATTATCATACATATTGTAAGCTGCCAATTGAGATAATTCTAGAAACGGAAAAGGTGGATTAGGATCTAATAAAATAGCAATTCTATCCCGTGGTAGTAATTTATTTTTGCTAACATGTAGATCACGAGCTTTCTTGCCGCCACCAGCTAACACAACATTAGTTTTGGTTTGTAATTCTTGCACCAAAGTTTGCATGTAAGCTTGATTTTGTTTAAAGCTGTGGCTATTGTTATCAATTTTAGTGTTTATTATGGACATATTATAATTCTCTAGGTGAGTATAATTCTTTGCCTATGATAATGCGTCTAATTTCAGAAGTGCCGGCACCAATTTCATATAATTTAGCATCTCTTAGCAACCTACCAGCACTCCAATCATTACAATAGCCGTTGGCACCTAAAATTTGGATGGTTTCCAACGCCATTTTAGTTGCATGTTCAGCTGTAAACAACAACACACTAGCTGCATCTTTATTAGTTAACAAATTATTGTCCGCAAGTTTTGCTATAGAATAAAGATAAGCAATCGATGCATTTAAATGGGTATAACAATCAGCAATTTTACCTTGAATTAATTGAAATTCACCAATAGCTCGGCCAAATTGTTTTCTTTCCCGAATATAAGGTAACATTAAATCGAGACAAGCACGCATAATTCCAATTGGCCCAGCTGCTAAGAGTAATCTTTCATAGTTTAAACCACTCATCAATATTTTAGTGCCAAAATTTGCCTCTCCCAAGATATTAGCTGTTGGTATTTTGCAATTATTAAAAATTAATTCGCAGGTGTTAGAGCCACGCATTCCAAGTTTATCGATTTTAGGCGATCTGTGAATTCCCGATAGATCATCAGTTACAATAAAAGCCGTTATGCCTCTCGATCTTGCTGATAAATTAGTTTTAGCGTACACAATAATAATATTTGCATCTGGACCATTAGTTATCCACATTTTTTGTCCATTTAATACAAAATAATCGGCATGTTGGGTCGCAGTTAGTTGCATGTTTAATGCATCTGAACCTGCACTGGTTTCACTAATAGCGAGCGCACCTATCCATTCACCGCTGATTAATTTTGGCAAATAATTGTGCTGTTGCGGTTGATTGCCAAATCTGTGGATTTGATTAACACATAAATTAGAGTGCGCCGCATAACTTAATCCGACAGAGGCGGAAGCTCGGCTAATTTCTTCCATGGCAATAACATGCTCTAAGTAACCTAGTCCGGCTCCATTAAATTGTTCATTGACGGTTAAGCCCAATAATCCCATAGAACCTAGTTTTTTCCATAACTGATTAGGGAAGCTATTTAATTGATCTATTTCGTGTGCCAGTGGCGCTATTTCGTTATCTACAAAAGTACATATTGATTTTCTAAATAAATCTAAAGTACCATCGTTGTTATAAATAATATCAAAATTTGGCTGTTTGAACATAAATTAATACCTAATATACTAACAACAGTGCAGAATCAACTAAGAATTTTTTACTGCCTTAGCAAAAAGTGCTATTGTATCTTGAATTTGATTGTATAACCAATTTTTTTAGATTTTTAAATTTAAGAATGTCTATGAATAATACACATTATGACCAGAAATTATCATCAGACATATTAGAAGTTGCAACTAATATTGGCTGTAAAGAATTATATCAGGTATTGGATAAAGATTCTGGGTTGCATGGTTTTGTTGCTATTCATTGTACCAAAAGGGGGCCGGCTTTAGGTGGTTGTAGGTTTCTACCTTATATTTCAAGTAATTTAGCTGCAATCGATGCTATGCGTTTAGCTAAAGGTATGGCTTTAAAATCAGCAATGGCTAATTTGCCGTTAGGTGGGGGCAAAACAGTTTTAATTAATCCTACTAATTCTTCCAATACCCTTAATTTTGATCGGTTTAAAGCACTACAAGCATTTGGCAAGTTTTTAAATACTTTAAATGGTCGTTATATAACTGCGGTAGATAGTGGTACCTCGGTTACTGATATGGATCATATAGCCAAAGAAACTGCGTTTGTAACCAGTACTTCTAAATTTAATTATTCTGTTGCGGATCCATCGATTGCGACTGCAAGAGGGGTATTAAAAGGAATTTTAGCTGCAGTAAAATTTAAATTTGCTACACAAGATTTGCAAGATGTGCATGTCGCAGTTCAAGGAGTTGGTAATGTTGGTTATTATTTAGTTAAATTTTTGCACCATTTGAAAGCTAGAATTAGTATTTGTGATATTAATTCTCAATTAATAGATCGTTGCGTAGCTGATTTTAATAAAATTAATGTAATATCTGATCCGGAAAAAATTTATCAAATAAATGCAGATGTTTTTTCACCTTGTGCATTAGGCGGTATCTTAAATAGTAAAAGTATTGCACAATTAAAAGTTAAAATTATAGCAGGTGCGGCTAATAACCAATTGGCGGCAGAAGACCAGGCAGAACATTTACATCAGAAAGATATTTTATATGCTCCAGATTTTGTAATTAATGCAGGTGGGGTTATTTATGTCGCAGGACCGGTACTGAAACAAACTGAGACAGAAAATTTACAAAAAATAGATGATATTTATAATACATTATTAAATATATTTACAAGACATGTTAAAGAAAATATTAATACTTATAATCTTTCTTATGCCATGGCATTAGAAAAATTGAATATTTAAAGTAGTATATTTATTTTTTATGAAGGTAAAATACGTATGCATAATAAAAACAATCACAATTTAACCACGATGGGTTTTTTTGAAAAGTATCTAACCGCATGGGTTGTTTTGTGCATTATTATTGGTGTAGCTTTAGGTGACGTTTTACCTGGTTTATTTTACGGTATAAGTCGGATGGAAATAGCACGAGTTAAATTTACCAGTTGGAGTATTAATTTGGATTATGATTATTCCTATGTTGCTAAAAATAGATTTTTTAGCATTACATGAAGTGCGTAAGCATGGGCGAGGAATATTGGTTACGCTATTGATTAATTGGCTGGTTAAACCATTTTCTATGGCGTTTCTTAGTTGGTTATTTATTAGAAATTTATTTGCGTCTATTTTGCCAGTCAATCAGTTAGATAGTTATGTTGCAGGTCTAATATTATTAGCGGCCGCTCCATGTACGGCGATGGTCTTTGTTTGGAGTCGACTAGTTAACGGTGATCCACTTTTTACTCTTTCGCAAGTGGCATTAAATGATAGTATTATGATTTTAGCCTTTGCTCCATTGGTCAGATTTTTGTTAGGTATTTCATCAATTAACGTGCCGTGGGATACACTGATAACATCAGTTATGCTTTATATAGTTATACCCGTTTTTATTGCTCAATTATTACGTAAGTTGTTAACAAATAAAGGACAAGCATTTTTTGATGCGACAATGATGAAGATAGCTCCGTGGTCGATTGTTTCTTTGTTAATAACATTGATATTACTTTTTGGTTTTCAAGGAAAAGAAATTTTGAAACAGCCTATAATTATTGGATTATTAACAGTACCTATTTTAATCCAAGTATTATTTAATTCGACGTTAGCCTATTGGTTAAATTTAATATTAGGTGAAAAACATAATATTGCGGGACCATCAGCATTGATTGGAGCATCTAATTTTTTTGAATTAGCAGTGGCTACAGCTATAAGTTTGTTTGGGTTTAATTCTGGGGCAGCTCTTGCTACTGTTGTTGGGGTGTTAATTGAAGTGCCGATTATGTTGCTAGTGGTGCATTGTATAAATAGAAGTAAAGATCAATATGAAATGTACCATACTTTACGAGTCAATTAATAGAAGGTTATATGGATCAAATAGCAAAATTTGAGATTTATTTTTATCAAATATTAAATGAACATGGGGAGTTATCGTTAGAGGCTAACTCTAATGATAAGCTGTTAGCGTTAATTAATGATTATCAAGAATTAATCAAAATATACACCGGCATGAAGTTAACTAGGCTATTTGATGCAAAAGCGATTAATTTACAAAAAACTGGTAAATTAGGTACTTACCCATCTTGTTTATGGCATGAAGCAATTGGTGTGGCGATCGGTAGTTGCATGCAAACTAAAGATATATTTTGTCCATATTATCGAGATCTTGGTACTATGTTATGGCGAGGGGTTTTAATGGAAGAGATTTTGGCATATTGGGGGGGGGATATTGATGGCAGCAATTTTAAACACGCTATCCATGATTTTCCTATTTGCGTGCCTATTGCGAGTCAAACTTTGCACGCAGTTGGTGCTGCATATGCTGACT
>DITK01000026.1 GCA_002422785.1 Francisellaceae bacterium UBA6186 | reverse complement strand
TTAACCCGAAAAAAATTGCTAGTAAAGGTATTGAGTTTGATGAAACCAATCCTTGTATTGCACACTTCTATGATATAGATTTTAGTTTAACTTGTAACAAGCATCAGCTTAAACTCGGTACTATTAATATTCAAGCTACTCATTCCTCTCCTGGTCTTAGAGACTTTACACAAGATTGGAAAAACGGAGAACAATGGTTTCTTAACAAATTTAACCGTGGAGGTTATCATATTTAATACGCCCGAGCACTAGTTTTTTATTATTTATTGTCTCTTGCGTTGCCCTATAATTTTTGTTTCCATCATTGCACCATTTTGTTTGAGATATAGTTTTTCCAATTTTTTTAGCTCTTTCTTCTTTTTGAGCTATACTCAATGAGTTATAGTATTGGGATACACTGTTAGCAATTTTTTGTTTTGTAGTACTGCCTTTAAGCTTACCTCTATTACCTGCAGCGCGCTTTTGGTGTAATATAATTAATTCATTAGCTGTTAAAGTAGCGTACCACTTTTTTATTGCATTCGAATGCTTCAATGAAGTGACTCTCTTTTCTTCTGCTGATTTATTTGCTTTAGTTGTAATTATTTTTTGAATTCTTTTCTTTTTTTGTATGTTTGATAAATTTTTATACCTTGCCTTGGCTGCCTCTGAACATTTATAATGCATTTCTTGTCTCTTACTATCAGACCACTCACTTCTAGTTTTAAGCATTTTTCTTACAGATTGATTAATGCTTTTATTACGAGACAACTGCTGTTTTTTTCTGATACTTTTTTGCTTATATGTCGATAAAAGTTTTATTAAATTACCACCACCAGCTACAGGAGAAACATTATAATACTCATTTGACTCTGCACAACGAAGTTTGTCTAACCAAAATTGTTCGCGCTGCAACAGGTTAATATTATCCGGCACTATTTCAAGTACTTTTTTTATAAAATTATTAGCTCCATATTTTTTGAAAGCTTTGACAAATACTGTTCCAGAACCATAGTAATTATCATTTATTTTTCCTATATGAGATCCCAGGTATTTCTTATTATTAATTTTATTTATCGTAAGATAGACATATTGCGGCATACGTTGGTTACTTACTACATAACCGTTGATTTTTAAGTAAATTAGTATAAATTTACTATTATGATTTTAAATAAAAACGATGTTAAAAAGCATTTTGGAGTGGATTATTATGACGGTACAGCAATTAAAACTCGTTTTGCGTACAAAATTTTCCGAGACCGTACATTACCTATCGGTAACATTATTTCTTTTGTTACCCCAGTTGAAGTAACTCTTAACCTTATTGATTTAGAGGATAGTTTAGAAAAAGATTATATCTATAGTGAATCTATGGTTAATTTTTGTTGGGAGATTCCTAATTTAGAACCATTTGGAGCAGTTTGTTTTCAGCGTTTGTTTAATACCGCTATTGCTAACCATCTTCATCGAATTATAAACAAGCCTATCGAAATGAAGGGGGATGATATTATGATTCACGCAGAACATAAACAGGGTGGTATTGTACAGAGTAAAGGCAAAGCATCTGTGAGTATTACATATTCAAAAGAAAATGTAGCCATTGGCCATACAGGAATTAATATTATTGCAGGTAAACACGCACCTGCATTTGCATATAGCACTAATCTTACTCCTGAACAAACTGTACAATTTCAAAATGATGTTATACAGCAATTTTACGCAATGGTTGATAATATATTTGTAGCAACTGCGAAGGTTATTGTTTAATGTTTGATATCTTAAATAAGATATTATATAAGACTAAGACACCAGACGTTAGTAATATAAACGAGAATGAAGAATTTGTTCCGTTTATGATACAACGCTGGTGCTCTATGTATTCACCTGAGATTGCTAATCTTTTAAATGAAACTAGTAATCGTCAATGGTCTGCTTTAAACTCAAAAGAAGATTGGTATAATTATTTTGATACTGTTATACCTCAGGGGCGTTATCGAACTTACAAATATATTAAAAAGAAAAAAGACACGGAAATAAAAATTAAAAATAAAGAAACAGTTAATAAAGTAGCTTCTACTCTTGAAATTTCAAGTAGAGAGGTAAATCAATATATACAACAATTTAACCTACAAATTCCAAATGAGCAAAAAAGGTAAAGAAGAACTAGAAAAAGCAACAAAAGATATGCATAAAGCAGACCGTGAAAAGGCTATGCAAGCATATGAAGACGTTGGTACAGATACCAATAAAGGCTTGGTAAGGCTTGAAGATTATACAGGTAGCGATTTAAATCTAACTGGTTGGAAATTAACTCAAGTACTTGACGATATCTTAATGTGTCAGTTTGTTGATATTAGCGAGGACGGTACCCAGATTTGTAGAGGTGGTATCTGGTTACCAATTAATGCTGTACTACAAGCTTGGCGTGTAGCAAAGGTGCTTTTAGCAGGTCCTCGCTCAAGAGTAAAACCAGGACAGCATGTTATTTTTCCTAGTACATTTGGTCTTAAAGCTAGCAACATAAATAATTTACGACACATCGTTTTTCTTAACGAAGATCGGATTTTTGGAGTTGCAGAGCCTGAAAAGACTGAATGAAGATATCCCAAACAGCATTAGCAACATTGCTTTCAAGAAACGCCGTAGAAATTAAATTTTTACGGCGTCGTCCTATGGGTGGAGATCTACCTACTAGACGTATGCTTTGTACTAATGATCTTGTTATGTTAAATAGCGCTCAAGGTAAGGTTGCATTAAATTTTAAATCAGCCCCAGGGCGTCTAAAATTTAATCCTCAACAAA
>DITK01000016.1 GCA_002422785.1 Francisellaceae bacterium UBA6186 | reverse complement strand
GGATAAAGACTATGAATTGTTTTATTTATCAGTGGTTTATGCGGGTTTTGGATTAACTCAGACCAATATTTATTTGATAGAAAATTAAAATTATTAGGATTATAGGAGGGTGTCGAGCTAGAAACCAAAATACTACCATCCTGGCAATCCATCACAACAGCACTACAACCTTTTGAATTTAAATATGGAGTAATATTTTTTTGTAGCTCTGCATCTATATTCAAATATAGATTAATGCCTGGTAAAGGTTTACTTTCGGATAGCTCCCTTACATATTTGCCATGAGCGTTAACCTCAATCTGTTTATGACCGAAATTTCCCCGCAATGTTTCTTCATAAAATTTCTCTATTCCGTTTTTTCCAGTCCTGAAATTTTCGTCTACAAAGGCAAAATCATTTTTTTCGGTTTTTTCAATTCTCCCCATGTAACCAAGTAAGTGGGCTGTATTTTCTCCATACTTATAAAATCTGATGTTTCCTGTATCAACAAATAGCGATTTTAAAACTTCCTTGCGCTCTTCTATTATTGAAACTTGATGCCAGTCTAGATAATCCATTATTAATACGGGGATTCTTCTACCTGCTCTTTTTATCCTATTACTAACCTCTTTTATTTGTTCCTCGTCCAATTCAAGCATTTCTGTAACATCTTTTAATTCCTCTTCAAAAAACGAGCTAATATTTTTATCTAATAATAACCTAAAACAAGTATTGTTTTTAGCCATTAATTTCATGTGCCTGTCATAAATTTGTCCTCTATTTGGCAACATGATTATCATTCTTATTCGGTTTTGATCTGAAAGTGTTTTGTACTCGTTTTTTTTGATGAATTGCATGTAAAACATTCTGCCTACAAGCAAAAGTAAAAAAGCAAATTTGCCAGCTCCGATTATAAAAGCACGCCTAGAAATAAGCTGCCCTTTAATAGTATTTTTATCCAGCATATCTGGTTAATGCAGTAAAAGGTTTGTGGATTAGAAATCGTAATATTGGATATGAAAAGATTGTCGTTAGGTAATAAAAATAAATTGAGAATCCTTCAAAGCCATAATTATTTTTTGCCAGGAAAATTATATACCTAAAGCCAATAAGGAGCAAACTATATGCACAAAAAATTAAGATATTCGTAATTTCATCCTTTAGAATAAACCATCTGCTTGCATAATTTAGTATGAGATTTATAGTAATAAAAGCAAAAGAATTAAGGCCAACTGGCACTTGATATATCTGATCTATTATGATCCCAATAATAAATAATATCCAGGGTCTAATAGTAGTATAAGTTGAGAAATAATAAATAACTATTAAATCCACCGCAGGAAAAATTTCACCAAACATGTTAACTAAACCTAGTTTATATAGCTTTAATGGTATTAAACAAATCAAAAGGATATAAAATCCTAAAATAAGAGTTAATACCGCTTTGATCGATAATTTATACATAATTAATTAGTGTGCAAGTTACTGTGTTGGTGCAGGCTAGCATTCATAATTAAACCAAAACTAATAAGCATTGATACCATCATTGTACCACCATATGAAATAAATGGTAACGGCACTCCGACTACTGGCATCATACCCATTACCATGCCTATATTAATAAACACGTGGCTAAAAAATATTGATGTTAGACCTATCACCATTAACTTTGTAAATATTGATTTAGTGTTAATTGCAATAGCTAGTGAACTGAGAATCAGCATAAAATATAGTATCACTAAAACTAAACCACCAACAAACCCAAGTTCTTCTGTTAGGAAAGAAAAGATAAAATCGGTGGTATATTCCGGTAAAAAACTTAAATGGCTTTGTGTCCCATTTAATAAACCTTTCCCCCAAAATCCTCCTGATCCTATAGCTATTTTTGATTGAATAATGTTATATCCTGCTCCGAGTGGTTCTCTATCTGGGTTCAAAAAAATTAACACACGATTTTTTTGATAGTTATGTAATAAAGTCCAAACGATTGGTAGTAAAATTAAACTGCCAATACCTACGATAACAAAATATAACTTCTTAACCCCTGCCGCAAAAAAAATAATAGTTGCAACTATTATGGTAATTATTCCAGTTCCAAGATCTGGCTGTTTAATAATTAGGAATGCTGGAATTAGCACTCCAATTATAGGAAGAATTAAATTGTAAATAGAGGAAATATTTTGTTCCTTACTGCTATGGAAATATCTGGCAAGCATTAGCACTATAGCTATTTTAGTTGGTTCTGATGGTTGGATGTAAAAAACCCCAAGGTCTATCCATCGTGTTGCTCCCATTACTGTTTTCCCAATAATTGCTACTGCAATTAAAAGTAGCAAAACGAAAAAATATAAAAAATACGAGAATTTATAGATAAATCTAGTATCTACCATAGAAATTATGAAAGCTAAAGGCATAAAAATCGAAAAAATTATTATTTGCCTATACGCCCATGGCTCTATTTGCCCACCTGCAGCAGAGTAAAGAATTACAAAACCGTAAATACAAATAACTGTTATTAAAAATGGTATAGAAAAAGGTATCTTTTGTAGCTTAGTTACAAATTTTTCTTTTATAGAATAACCCATTTACTGTTTTTTCTCTTGAGTATAAACAATTTTGGATTTTGGGAAAATAATTTTTACAGTTGTTCCCTTTCCGTATGTACTATCTATAGTTAGAATTGCTTCATGAGCATCTAATAGCATTTTAACTATAGGTAATCCTAATCCATAAGATCCCCCTTTCTGGTAATCTTCTCTATGAATTGTGCCGTACTTGCTTAGGGCTATAGGTATTTCTTCTTGTTTCATTCCTATTCCTTGATCACTAATTGTTATTACCATTTGACTTTGGTCCATTTTTACTACGATGTTAATAGCAGTATTTTTACTAGAGTATTTTATACTGTTACTAATTAAATTATCTATTACTTGGGCAATTCTTTTCTTATCACAAATTAGTAAAGGTAAATTTGGTTCAAAATTAGTTATTATAGAGATATTATTTTTTCCTACATAAAATTCTACGACTCGAGTTATTATATCTCGTACCTTATTTAAAGAGTTAACTATTTTAAATTGACCTTCAATTATTTGATTCTCATCTAAAATATCAGTAATAAAATCAAGGATGATTTGGGCGTTGCTGTATATTCCTTCAACATATTTGGTATATTCTGTTGGGATCTTTCCGAATAATCCTTTTGACATGATTTCTGAGCCAGTAACAATAAAACCTAAAGGGGATCTTATTTCGTGGGCTGTAAAAGCAAGGAAATCAGTTTTGGTTTTGGTTGCATTATTTGCTAAAATTGTTGCTTGCTCAGCTTTTGTTCTAAGTAAAGTTTCTCTTTTATAAATTGCAATAATAATTATTAAACAAACGCCGGCTAGAAACACGACTTCAAGAAACTTTTTTATAATATTCTGAACTATATTGTTCTTTATAAAGTCATTGTCAATATTGATAATAACCGTAAAAGGAAAATCCTCTAGTGGTTTTATAAAATAATTCAATCCATTTGCCATATCAAGGTATGAACAATCTTGATTAAGAGCTCCTCGATTCTGATCTTGTTTCTTCAAGAGCTGTAACAACTGAGGAGATAGTTTATCATTAATATCTGCGATTTTATCTATTATCGGTTTTGATTTAGCAACAATATCAAAGTTTTTGTCGACTATTATAAAATTGACACTTGAATCTTTTTTACGGTTATTTAGGTTTTGAACCAAAGTATCAATATCATAGCTTAAAACAACTGCTCCAATAAAATTTTTTGCTAACTTATCAAATATTGCATTAACTAATTTTAAACTATGATTGTCGGAAGTTTTATTAATACGAAAATCTACATAACTTTTGATCTCTTTGTTATCACCAATTTTGTGGACTATATCTTCTACAAAATATAGTTTTTTTGGATTTGCTGCAATACCGCCAATGCTTGTTACTAATTCTAGATATTCGTTGTTAACCCAGCTGTATTTACGCCATCCAAATAGCGAATTGAAGTGTCTAGATAGAAAATACGTTTTGAGAGTTTTTCTAATATATAACAAATCTGTAGGATTGGTTTTTATATTTCTGCCTATTAGTTTTATAAAATATTTAGAATAACTTAATTGGTTTGAAAAAATTGTTTTTAACGAATTAGCTTCTGTCGACATTTCCTTTAATAATAGAGACTTTTCATTTGAATATATTCGAATGAAATTTACCAAAGTTAAGATTATTACCATAGTGATAACAATAAACGTAATTATTTGGATATTTACATTATAATCATTATGCTGGTTTTCAGTGTTATCCTGGTTAAAACTCATAAATTGTTTTTAATTGCTGGCTTTATACTGTAAAATGACCCAAATTTAATTTGGTTTGCTTGGAATATGAAATTATCATTATTTAATACACTTACAAGAAAAAGGGAAGTTTTTAATCCGTTAGATGCCAATTTGGTAAAAATGTATGTTTGTGGTCCGACAGTTTATGATCACCCCCATATCGGTAATGTGCGATCGGCAGTGGTATATGATGTTTTATACAGAATTCTGATGAAACTGTATGGATCAAGTAATGTTCTATATGTAAGAAACATTACCGATATTGATGATAAAATCATAGATAGGGCTTCTAAACTTAATATTCCAATATCTGAATTAACAAGCCAAACTATTATTGATTATAATGATGATATGGAGTATCTGGGCTGTTTAAAACCCACCAAAGAGCCGAAAGCTACGGAGCATATTTCGCAAATGATTGACATAATTCAAAAACTATTGGATATGGGATTTGCATATGAATCTAACAAGCATGTTTATTTTAATGTTTCTAGAGCAAAAAATTATACAGCATTTTCCGGTAGAACTACTGAGGAAATGAGAGAAAGTGGAAGGATTGAAAGTGATACAAACAAAAATAGCCCAGAAGATTTTGTCTTGTGGAAACCAGCTAATGAGAAGGATGACGAATCAGTTAAATTTATGAGTCCATTTGGAATGGGAAGGCCGGGATGGCATATAGAATGCTCTGCAATGAGCCATACATTTCTTGGTTCTACCTTTGATATCCAT
>DITK01000038.1 GCA_002422785.1 Francisellaceae bacterium UBA6186 | reverse complement strand
TGCAAATTCTTTTGATCAACATTCAGCTATTACAAGCTATTTAATTACACCTTTATCTTTTTTATCCGGTACATTTTATTCGGTAAAGGATTTACCTCAAATTTTACAACAAATAAATTTGTTAAATCCATTTTTTTATATGATTGATGGGTTTAGATACTGCCTTACTAACAAAGCTGATGGAAATATAATTTTAGGAATAGTTTTTTTAATCACATCAAATATAGTAATGTATTTGGTGCTAGAAAAGCTAATAGATAAAGGCTGGAGAATCAAAGGTTAGTTCTTTTACTAAACGGCACATTAATTACGTTAAATTACTATTTTTAGGTTGCTCCATCTCTTGCTTTGTTTCAACTGGAATTGATTCATTATCAGATCTAAATTTAACATTTATTATTTTAAAGTAGTGAGCAACAAGCCTTGTAAGGAAACATCCTGTTACCACAATTATCACTGCATTTCTAATACCCGTTGGATTAGGATCATAAGAATTAACATTTAAATAAATACTAAATGCCAGTCCCCATAACACCCCTATCTCAGCGTTAAGAGTTCCTGTTAAACATACTATTTCATGCTTCTTCCGAATCAGATCACGCAAAATGCCTCCACCATTAGCGGTAAGAAATGCAAAAAATGGCCCCCAAAGTTCTATTGGTTCTATTTTTGCCATAATAGCTATAGACACTCCCGTAACAATAAAAGATGCTTGACCCAGAGCGTCACCAACGACTAATATGTTATCCCAGAATTTATCTACCAGCTCATCTTCACTCGCCCTTTTATTATAATATTCAAGAAGTCTTATTGTTGAGAAACCTATCAATACCATTATCAGTATGTAATAGATGTAAGAAGGTGTCAGAAATATTCCCACTTCTTCTCTATTAATAATAATGTCTCTCATTATCCCACCACCAACAGAAGGTAGCATAGCAAATAAAAAGGTAGCAAATAAAGTTCCATTCTCCTTTGCAGCAATTGCTATACCAGAAACAGCAAATGCGATAGTCCCCATTACACCGATGAAATAGAACCACTCGGAATCAATTGTTTGCATTAACATTACCGGATATAAATAGGTTTTAACTATTTTCTTGTATTCATCGCTACTCGAAAATTTTTTTATTTCAGTATTGAATCTGTCTACGAGTTCAAGAGGAACAGATTTCTTGCTAAACATAAAATGTATTGGGGTTTTTATATTTAACTGAACCTCTTTAATATGTGCATCAACTTTCTGAGTCAATATTGCCGCTGCCCCTACAATTCTATCTGAGATAAAACCGTCTATCTCTCCGTGAATAAGACCGTGCAACGCATCAACATCATTATCATAAGTGACTATTATATCATTATTAGCCTCATCTTTAATAAACAGGTTAATTTGAGGATCAGCATAAATAAAACCTTTTGTTATGCCTAAAACAAAATTTTGTAACCTAACTTGAGCCAAAAACTCGGAAATAGATTCAAAACTTAGATCCTTAATACTATTATTCATCATGAATAGAGAGTTTTCTTCATAGCGATATGGAACTGAAAAATAAACATATTCAGCTCTTGCATCGGTATACGTAGCACCCGAGGCAATATCACGGATACCATCTTTTAAGTCTTGTTGATGTTGTTGCCAATTAACCGGTTCAGTCTCGATAGAAACCCCGACAAGGTGAGCAATATTCTTTAGGAGTTCGATATCCATGCCAACAAGGTTATATCCCCCAGCTGTTAGTTTGTTAAATTGATAAGGCTCCCATAAATACCATCCCCCATGCAAAACTTTCTTATCTAAATTGTCACTACAATTGTAATTAGGTTTTTTGTTACTTACCTCATTGTCTTTTTGGGTGACCTTATCATCTGCCAAACTGCAATTTATAAGCAGCTGAAACAAAAGTACTAATAGGAATTTACACCTAAAAATTAACATTTTATATGCCGTTAATATATTTCTTTAGTATAGTTAAGCTACATGAATAAATCTATTAAACAAAATTATTGGGAATAATTCCTATTAAAAACAAATTAATAGTTGATTTTTAGCTACAAAAATAAAACTCAGCTATTTAAATATATTATATCGTTTTTAAATTAATAAACTTAGAAAGAAAAGCATTATGCTCTTTCAGCTCGCTGTTAGTTGGAATAACTACTATTTTATTACCTTTTCCGGTATATTGAATGTTTTGTTCGGGTTTTAATATATTATCATTCGTTTCTTTTAAGGAGAACCTAACTTGTCTTCCACCTGATAATTCAACGTATATTTCAGATAGCAAATAAGCATCTTTAAGAGCTCCGTGAAACTGCCTATTTGTATTATCAACTTTAAATCTTTTGCATAAAGCATCTAGATTGGCTCTTGCTCCCGGAAAAGTTCTTCTGGCAATTGCTAAAGTGTCTATAACTCCAGCAAGCTCAATAGAAGGTAAGTTCAACAATGTTAATTCATAATTAAGAAATTTTATATCAAACGGAGCATTGTGGATAACCAGTTTAGCATTTTGAATAAAATTAATAAATTCATTAGCAATATCCTTAAATAAAGGTTTATCCTTAAGGAATTCACTCGATATCCCATGAATTCGATAAGCGTCTTGAGGTACATCTCTTTCCGGATTAATGTAATAGTGGAATTTGTTACCGGTGATGACCTTATTAATCATTTCCACTCCACCAATTTCGATAACTTTATGACCATCTTTGGGATCAAGTCCAGTAGTCTCTGTATCTAGTATAATCTCTCTCATACTAATTGTACCTTAGCGATAATTTCCTTAATTTGAATCTCAATATCTAAGTCTGTATTTATTTGGAAATTTGCCAAATTTTTCTTTTTCTCTTGAGGTAATTGTATATTTTTTATTTTGCTATAAATTTTCAAATAAAAATCACCTCTTTCCGTGGCTCTGTCTTTTCTACTTTCTTCACTACAGTAAACACATATAGAATAATCAAAATAACTGTTAAATCCAGTCTCAAATAATAGAGGTACTTCTACAAAAATAAGTAGTTCATTAAGATGCTTATTTTGGAAATCATTAATTCCTTTTCTCACTTTAGGATGTATATATTGTTCGAGTTTTCTTCGTTGATTGTCGTCACTATAGATGATCTGGCTTAACTTTTTCTTATCAAAACCATTTTTAAATAATTTCTTATCAAAAAGACAAAGTATATCTTTTCGAATATTTGGCTCTAAATAAAGTTCTCTCACATAATCATCACATGAAAAAGTTTTATATCCTGCTTTCTCTAGATATTTTAGCACAAAAGTTTTTCCTGAAGCGAAACTTCCTGTAATAGCAATAGATTTCATTTATTTAAATCTCGCATTTTTTTATGCTCATAATAATATTTCATTATTATAGCAGCTGTTTCTTCTATGGAACGTCTTGAAACTTCTATAACTTGCCAATTATTAACTGAACATAACCTTCGTACTTCCCGGCATTCCTCTTGAATTACTTTAATATCAGTATAATCGGAACTTTCCTTAATTTGCAATAAATGCATTCTGTTTTCCCTTATCTCTACAAGAATACTAGGGTTTATAACAAAACCAAAAATAATTGGTTTTCTCAGCATTTTTAAAACCGATGGAAATTCCGAACCGCCAACAAAAGGAATATTTGCAGTTTTAAAACCATTATATGCTAAATAAACTGAAGTTGGAGTTTTAGAAGTTCGAGAGGGTCCTATTAATATTATATCAGCTTCATCTAAGTCCTCTAGAATTTGGCCATCGTCGTGCTTTAATGAGTATTCTATAGCTTCTATTTTATCAAAATAAGTTTCGTCAAATTTATTTTTAAAACCAATATTATCATCAGTACTAACCCCTAAATAATCTGATATTTCATTAACGATTTTGCTAACCACAGAAATACAAGGCATTTTTGAATCTAAGCAAAATCTCTTTAACTTGTCTTTTAATGTATCATTTGAAATAGTATATAGTACGATACCAGGTTTTTGTGATATTTTTTTTAAGGCTTCATTAAGCAAATCTTCATTTCTAGTCATAGGCCAATGGTATTTTTTTACCTCTATATCACTAAATTTAGCTAGGGCAGTCTTTGCAGCATATTTTACTGTTTGACCAGATGACTCGGAAACTAAGTGGACTACAAGCTTTTTCATATAATACACATTTGAATTGTGGATAAGTTATATAGCTAATAGGTCTTAGGTTTACAAAAATACCTAATTAAAAGCTAAAGAATACCCACATAAATATCAATAAATCTAAATTAGTGTATAAAATCGTGGATTAATTATATACCCCTTAAATCTATTGGTATATAAACATCATAAAGACAATTTATCCACAAAAAAATATCTTATAATATCATATGTGAATAAATTGTATATCCTTATAAATATGATAAATCTATTAAGATTATGCTCTGGAATAAATAGTTGATAATTATGTGGATAAATAATAATTTACATTATTAATTAGACAACAACAACTTATAATAAATATATATCTTTACTAATTTATTCAGCAGAAAAATTTATGACTCTTTTACAAGATACATTTCAACGAAAAAATAATAATATTCCTATTTGGTTTATGAGGCAAGCAGGTAGATATTTACCTGAATACATGGAAATAAGAAAGAATGTCACAGACTTTCTAGAACTATGTTATGATTCTGAAAAAGCAAAAGCAATTACTCTTCAACCTATAGATAGATTTGATTTTGACGCAGCTATAATTTTTTCAGATATTTTGGTAGTGCCTCATGCTTTTGGATGGAAAGTTGCTTTTAAAAAAGGAGAAGGACCTATACTACAAAAATTCGAATCAGATAAAGACCTGATTAATATAAATAATAATTTTGATAAAAAAGTAAATTGTATATATGATACGGTAAGTAAAGTGCGGATGTCTCTAGACAAAAGCAAATCATTAATTGGATTTGCAGGTAGTCCGTGGACTGTAGCTAGCTACATGCTCGAGGGAAAAGGCAAACAAGATTTTTCTGTTAGTAAAAATTTTCTTTATAACAAGAAAAAATTAGCGATACAATTAATCGATATAATTACAGAGAAAACTATTGAATATCTCGTAGGCCAAATAGATGCTGGGGTAGATATAATACAATTATTTGATTCCTGGGCTGGTGTTTTATCTGGAGAAGAATATGAAGATTTTGTTATAAACCCTACAAAAAAAATTGTAAACTCAATAAAAAATAAATACCCGGGTTTACCTATTATAGGGTTTCCACGAGGGTCAGGTTATTTGTATCAAGAATATATAGATCAAATTAATATTGATGCTATAGGAGTAGACCAATTTGTGCCAGTAGATATAATTAAAAAGTGGCAAGAGAATATTATTGTTCAAGGAAATTTTGATCCTGTTCTGTTACTAGGGG
>DITK01000032.1 GCA_002422785.1 Francisellaceae bacterium UBA6186 | reverse complement strand
GTGACTATACTCTTGCTCGTATCTGTTACTATTCCAATTAATTATCCTTTTGATTATAAGTGTATCCATAGTTCAACTCCTCTAACTTTATTTTGTAACCTATAATTATTTAGTAACCAATCTTTTTGCCATCTTTTGCCTTTAGTTAAAACTTGCTCACTTCTAACAATATACAGCATAAATGGAGGGTATTCTTTAAAAGTTTTAATACCTAAATTGATGTGGTTTAGCATATAAATATCTTGCTCTTTAGTTAGTCTTGTAGTTATTTTCTTAATACTAGTAGGCAAATCATTATAGGTATTGTCACTACAAACTATATATTTGTCCCGCACTAAGTCAATTAAAAATTGTTTATCCCAATTAGGTCTATTTGGTAAATTACCTTCCTCATCAAGATAAAAATTATACGTATTATCTAGTAGCACGCTACCAATTCCATTATACAAATAGTTCATATTTGAAATCTCCTTTAGGTTCATAGTCAAATATTTCAAACAAGTCTTTAGTAAAAAATGTGCTGGATATACCTGGTAGCATATTAAGCATATAAGCAACAGGCTCAAACTTTGAATTATTAATTAGCTCTAATTGTTTAATTAAAGTTTTAACATGCTTTTGATAAATATGAGCATCACCTAACATAAAGATTATTTTCCTTGGTAATTTATTAGCAGCATTAGCAATAAGAGCTAATAATAGGCCAGCAGTTACAAAGTCTACAGATAAACCTAAAGCAACATCTGCACTTCTTTGATACCATATCATATCAACAAACTTATCTTCACAGTAGAATTGGTATAAAATATGACAGCAAGGCAGACTAAGCTTATTTAGCCTATCCGGGCGCCAACCAGAAATAATCATTCGTCTGTCTGTAGGATTTTCTTTAAGGGCTTTTTCAACTGCAACTAACTGATTAACACCATTCCAGTCAAGCCAAGCATTACCGTAATCTAATTCTAAATTTCCTTCAGCATCTCCATATTCAGTCCAATATTTGCAGCCTCTTGAAGTAAAATCCTCAACTTTTTTAGGTTTGTTAAGAAATGCTTCTAATTCACCTGCTGCAGATTTAAATGGTATTCGTCTACTTTGCATTATAGGAAAACCATTTATCGACATATCATAAGTGAATGAATAGCCAAATATGCTAAAAACTTCACCATTTCTAACTTGCCTCTTATTACCAGTAGTTAGTATATGATTAGCTAAATCTTTAAAAGCATAGTCGATTAAAGTCATTGCTCCACCTCGTCATTGTCCTCGTCGTCATCTAATTCATCCAAATCATAACCATAAAGTTTTAAATCGTCATAATCTAATACCTCATCATCAATTAATGTTTGAATTTCTTCTTTAGTTAGATAACCTTTTCTCAAATCATCAATTGCCTTATAATACTCTTTTCTTCTACTACATAATGAGTCCGGCTCATTCCAATTACCTGAGCATTCACCAAAATAATTCTCATATTTGCATATTCCAGTATAACACATAAAACACCTCCTATAAATTTATTTCCCAAACAAACTTATCGCTTTCTATATCACCCCAATTATAACCAACTCTAACATTAACAGGCATAGGTATATCTTTAGCTTTGACTTCAGTTCCATTAACTAATTCTTGCCAAGCTCTTTGCATACATTCACCAACTTTCTTAGCCACTTCTTTATATTCAGCAGGCTTATCAGGGCCAGTTATATAAAAACTATCGTGAATATAATTATTTAATTCAAACTCAGAGCCTTGCAAAATCTCATCAATATATATTAAAGCTAATTTACTTATCTCTGCTCCAAAACCTTGGTTCATAATATTTAATTGGTCCGTTAGTCTGGCACCTAAATATTTTCTACCACAAGGAGTTGACCATAACTGCTGGTGTCTCCAAGCTGATTTACCTTGCTCCTGCCAAGCTGTTATACCTGAATATAAGTTATGCCACTTTTGTTTCTTATCTATTATCTCATCTTCAGTTAACCATATGTTAGCATTCTGAATAAGCATTGATTTAGCAACTCCAACACCTGCACCATATAATAAGCCAAAATTAAAAGTTTTAGCTATTTGTCTTTCTCGTTTCGTCCAGTCTTTACCAAATAATATCTCAGCAGTATAACCGTGTAAATCTATACCTTCTTTAAATAATTGGCACATTATTTTATCTCCAGTTATTGCGGCTATGGTTCTTAACTCTAATTGAGAAAAGTCAGAATAAATAATAACATGCTCTTCAGGTACTGAAAATAGTTTTTTCAAATTACGAGGAATTTGCTGTAAATTTTGGTCAAAACTAGCAAATCTACCTGAACGTGTTTTTGGGGAAAATTTACCATATATTTTATTATCACTATCACAAGAATCTAAAAACTTTTGAATAAATGAATTCTCTTTTAACAATTTTCTAACTATTCTAACTTGCTCCGCTTTTTCATTACCTTGCAAAGCTAACTTAGCTAAAGCTAAATCATCAGATTCCTCACTTTCTATATAAGGTCTTACTTGGACATAACTATTAGGGTTAATTGGTAAATTGATTTTTTGGACTTTTTCTTTATTTAAAGATAGATATTCAAAACTTTTATTTATATCTAAATATAAGCCATTATTTTGAAAATTTAATGCTATTTTTAACGTTCTGATATCTTGTTTATAAACAAATGAATCA
>DITK01000010.1 GCA_002422785.1 Francisellaceae bacterium UBA6186 | reverse complement strand
GTGCAATGTTATTTAAAGAAACAGTTGAGCAATACTGCGACAAAATTGATTTAAAAGATGTTAAAGATGGTGATTTAATAACTTTTACTTTTAGAACAGAACCACAGCATATAGCAATAGTTAGCAAAGTAAACCCAATTTATATAATACATGCTTTTAGTAGATCAAGAAAAGTCACAGAGCATATTTTAAGTGAAGATTGGTTAAATGGAAAAATAGCAACCGTTGGTGGTGCTTATAAATATAAAAACATAGAGGAAGATTAAATAATGGCAGCATCAGTCTTAACAATAGCAGGTCAATTTTTTGGTGGGCCATTAGGAGCAATGGTTGGCTCAGTCGTTGGTAATTTACTATTCCCTCAAGAATTAGCTGATGTTCATGGCCCTCGCCTATCTGATTTAAAAGTTACTGTTTCAACTTATGGTCAAATGATCCCTATTATTTGGGGAAGAGCAAGAATAGCTGGCAATGTTATTTTTTCAACTGAAAGAATAGAGCATGTGAGTAAAGAAACAGTTGGTGGTAAAGGTGGACCAACTCAAGATGTTTATTCATATTCTTACACTCAATCTTTTGCTATATCTATTTGTGAGGGTGAAATAGTTGGAGTACGAAAAATATATGCAAATGGAAAATGTATTTTTAACATATCTAATGATGCAACAGCAACAACCACTATTAACTCAACTGAGATTGCAAAAAATATAAGAGTTTATACAGGCTCATCAGAGCAAATGCCTGATCCTTTAATTCAATCTTTGGCTGGAATTGAAAATACAAGTGCTTATAGAGGAACAGCTTATATTGTTTTTGATAATTTTAATTTAGGTGAGTATGGTAATAGTTTACCAAATTTAGAGTTTGAAATTATTAAAGCAGGAGGCACAGCTTTGTATAGTGAAAGTTTAGAATACTTTGGAAAATTAACCAATGCATCTAATTATAAACAAACTTATGCTTATAAAGAAGTAGATTATAAAAATTTATATATTTATAGCATTATAAAAGATCAAGAAGCTGTTTTAGTAAAAAACTTAAATTTAGATAACACTCCTTTAATATCAAAAGGTTATCTTGGTGTAACAGATAGAGCTTATAAATCAGATGATAATTCTGCTTTAATTCATAATGTAAACTCAAGTGGAGATTTATACCCTATATTTTTCACAGTTAAACCAAACGGAACTATAACAGACTTAACCAATTTAATTTATACAAATACTTTCAATTATGGTTTAGATTATGATTTATATAGTAAAAAAAATAATACTATAATTTTATATTTTACATCAAAAATAAATAATCAATTAGGTTGTTTGTTTAATATAAATTTAACAAATGGTGCAACAATAAGAGATGTTCCAACAATGTATGGCAGAGTTTATGATATGGATCAAACTGATGATTATATATATACTTTGGAAAAGAGTAAATATATAGTTCAATATGATAAAAATTTAAACTATATAAAAACAATTTACACTCATTATTTTAGTAATTTGCAAGGCTTGCATGCATCAAGTGATACAGAAATTTACACAGTTGGAAAAAATCTTTTTACAGATGTAACTTCTTCTTGTGCAGAAATTTCATCTGGAACTCCAAACTTTATTGCATTCTTAAAATCATCTTATTTAACAACAAAACTATTTTATGATGGTGTAAATTTTTACTATGCAGATTATAGTGTTAATGGTGGCAGATCAATTCATAAATTTGGTATATCAACTGAAGAAATAAACTTATCTGATGTTTTAAAAGATATTTGCAATAGAGGTGGTTTAGATGACTCTAAAATTAACATTTCTCTTATTGATAAAAAAATGCATGGTTATGTTTTAGCTAAAAGATCAACTTTAAGATCAGCTATTGAACCATTACAACAATCATACTTTTTTGATGCTGTTGATAGCGATGGAAAAATTAAATTTGTTCCTCGTGGTGGACAAATAGCAGCAATAATTCCAGCCGAAGAGCTTGCTGTTCATACTTTTGGAAGTGAACCAGTTGACAATGTAACTGTTGAAAGAAAGCAAGATGTTGATTTACCAGTTGAAGTGGTTGTTAGTTATTATGATTTAAACGGTGCTTATCAAGTAAGTACTCAATACTCAAGAAGACAAAATACTGAAGCTGTCAATGTTGTTTCAATTGAATTACCTATTTGCACGACTGGAGACTATGCAAAAACAGTTTCTCAGGTTCTGTTAAGTGAGGGATGGCAAGGAAGAAGATCTATTAAATTTACTTTACCTATTAAATATCTTTATTTAGAACCAACTGATGTTATTCAAATTTATAAAGGTTTAGATATTTATGTTGTAAGAATATCAGAGATTGACGAGCAAAATGGAATTTTAAATATATCTGCAATAACAGAAGATATAACAAGATACGATCAAGAGTATGCTGGGGCAACTTTAGCAGCAAGAAATGAAGAGGTTTCAAAAGCACCTCCTACTAACTTACAATTTTTAGATATACCATTATTAAGAGATATTGACGACAAAAAAGGTTGTTATGTTGCTGCTGGTGGTTATGGAATAGGTTTTAACGGTGCATCTTTAATGACTTCTATTGATGGTGGTGTAACTTATCAAACAATAAGCACTTTAAACACAGAAGCAATAATTGGCAATTCAACTTCTATTTTAGGCAATTTTCTTGGTGGAAATATAATTGATGAATTAAACTCTGTAACAGTTAACTCAAGAAAAGAATTGTATTCAACAGATATAACATCTTTATTAAATAACTCTAATATAGCTTTATTAGGTGATGAAATAATACAGTTTAAAACTGCAACTTTAACTGATATTAATACTTACAAATTAAGTGGTTTTATAAGAGGTAAATTTGGAAGTGAATGGGCTATTAATACTCATACATCTAACGATAGATTTATCATTTTAAACACATCTTCTATTGGAATAATTGGTTTATCTTCCAGCGAGTATGATTTAGAAAGATTATATAAAGCCGTTAGTAATGGATCTTACATAGAAGATGCAATTGATAAAACTTTTGCTTTCAAAGGTATATCTCAAGAATGTTACTCACCTGTGCATTTAGGTGGTGGAAGAGATGCATCTGGAAATATAACTTTAAAATGGGTAAGAAGAAGCAGGGTTAATAACACCTGGAACAATAAAGTTGATGTTCCACTTGGTGAAGACACAGAAGCCTATGAGATTGATATTTTAAGTGGCACAACAATTAAAAGAACTTTGACAAGCTCAACAAACACGGTTCAATACACATCAGCCATGCAAATTGCTGATTTTGGAAGTAATAAAACTTTATTAGATTTTAAAGTTTATCAAATGTCAACTTTGCGAGGTAGAGGTTTTGCTGGAATAGGCAAAGTTTGATTTTATTTCAAA
>DITK01000044.1 GCA_002422785.1 Francisellaceae bacterium UBA6186 | reverse complement strand
CCCCAATTAAAATAACATCAGGTGCTTGACGTAAAGTGTTTTTTAAAGCCATGTCAAAAGATTCAGTATCTATCCCAACTTCTCTTTGAGTAATAATGCTTTTTGCATGTGGATGTACAAATTCAATAGGATCTTCGATGGTAATAATATGCCCGTATGAATTTTTATTTCTATAACCAAGCATGGCAGCCAAAGTGCTGCTTTTACCAGAACCAGTGCCGCCAACTAAGATTATTAATCCTCTTTGCAACATAATAAATTCTGATAAAGTTTGAGGTACATTTAATTGTTCTAGTTCTGGAATAATAGTTTCAATTCGGCGCAGCACTGCTCCAACATTACAACGTTGATAAAAAGTATTTACTCTAAATCTACCATTTTCAGTTTGCACCGCAAAATTACACTCTTTGGTCCGACTAAATTCCATTTTTTGTTTATCGTCCATTAAAGACATAATTGTTTCATTAGCTTGTTCTGGTGTAACAATAATATCGTTTAAATTATGTATAACACCATCGCTTTTGATACAAGGCGGGATCCCTACAGTTAAAAACAAATCTGATCCTTTTTGCTCCACCATTTTTTGTAGTAGCTCTGCTATCATGATTGACATAAATTTTCTCTATATGATGAGGTTTATTAAATGTTTATTCTTCATTTTTAGAATTTTTATCATCTTTTACTCTAAATAGATCTTTATTTTCAGCCTTAGTTCTAGCGGTTTTAGGATCTATTTCGCCCCGGTCTACTAATTGTTGTAAAGCTTGATCTAAAGTTTGCATGCCAACAGCTTTACCCGTTTGTATTACAGAATACATTTGTGCTATTTTGTTTTCTCTAATTAAATTACGAATTGATGAAATACCGATCATTATTTCATGAACTGCTATCCGACCAGAAGGTTGTTTTGGTAATAGCGTTTGCGATATTACCGCTCGAATCGAATCAGAAAGCATGGTACGTACTATATCTTTTTCAGCTCCTGGAAATACGTCGACAATACGATTTATAGTTTTAGCAGCGGATGTTGTGTGTAGGGTTCCAAAAACCAAGTGACCAGTTTCTGAAGCCGTTAATGCCAGTCTAATAGTTTCTAATTCACGTAATTCACCAACCAAAATAACGTCCGGATCTTCTCGTAATGCAGATTTAAGAGCTTCGGTAAATCCCATAGTATCTCGATGTATTTCCCGTTGTGACACTAAGCTTCTTTTGCTAAGATGTACGAATTCTATTGGATCTTCTATGGTTAAAATATGATGATGTTTATTAGTATTGATATAATCTACCATTGCCGCCAAAGTCGTACTTTTACCGCTACCAGTAGGTCCGGTTACTAAGATTAATCCTCTAGGTGTGTCTGATATTTCTTTAAATATATCAGGGCAATTTAGTGCCTCTAAGCTTAAAACTTTAGATGGAATAGTTCTAAATACACCGCCTGCCCCTCTATGATGGTTAAAAGCATTTACACGAAATCTAGCTAAATTTGGCACTTCAAAAGAAAAGTCTATTTCTAAATCTTGATCATAAGATCTACGTTGCTTATCGTTCATAATATCGTATAACAAAGCGTGAACTTCTTTATGTTCGATAGCAGGCATGTCTAATTTGCGAATGTCCCCGTCAACCCGCATAACAGGAGGCATCCCCGCCGACAAATGTAAATCTGAAGCATGATTTTTTACGGTAAAAGCTAATAATTCTGTTATGTCCATAATGTCAGCCTTGTTTGCTTATTTTAAATCTTATTAATGTTATGTTAAACTTAGCACTTATTTACTTTTTTTTTCGACCAATGCATCTTATATGATAAATACGGCTTTTAATATATTACATAGTATTTTTAGTGTAATCACATGATTGAAGATACATTTAGTATTTATATCCATTTTCCTTGGTGCGTTAAAAAATGTTATTATTGTGATTTTAATTCTCATGCTATTAACAAAAAAATCCCAGAACAACAATATATAGCAAGGCTGTTAATAGATTTTGATGCTAGTTTGCAATTTTTATCAAGATCTGGCAAAACGAGATTAACTAGCATTTTTTTTGGCGGAGGAACGCCTAGCTTATTGTCTGCCAAATCTATAGCTACCATTTTAAATCATATAAATAAAATCTTTGCTTTTCCTCGAGATTTAGAAATAACTTTAGAAGTAAATCCAGGGGCAGTAGAACAGGATAGTATGTACAGCTATAAAACGTCTGGTATAACTAGAGTTTCTGTGGGGGCGCAAAGTTTTCAGGATGATAAATTAAAAATTTTAGGTCGAGTTCATAAGTCTTGTGATATCAAAACAACTTTAGATAATATAATCAAAACTAAGTTTAATAGTTTTAATATAGATTTAATGTATGGTTTGCCCAATCAGAATATAAATGATGCATTATACGATTTAAAGTTAGCATTATCTTTTTCTCCACCACATCTTTCTTGGTATCAATTAACTATGGAGCAAAATACTTGGTTTTATCATTGTCCACCAGTATTGCCTGACGAAGATATCATTTGGGAAATATATAATGCTGGATTAAATATATTGGCAAATAAAAATTATATCAATTATGAAATATCGGCGTTTGCCAAAGAAAATTATTTTTGTCGGCACAATTTAAATTATTGGCAATATGGTGATTATTTAGGGATAGGTCCAGGTGCTCATAGTAAAATTACTAATTTCAAGCAAAAGAATGTTACTCAAAATGTTATGGAAATAAATAGATTAATAAAAATTAAAAACCCGAAAGAATACTTAGATAGTTTGAATAATTCAGCCATCTCAAGTTGCAACATAATAACTAAAAAAGATATTATTTTTGAATTTATGCTTAATAATTTAAGGTTGCAGCAAGGATTTTTAAAAGAAGATTTTTTAAAAAAAACATCTTGTCAATTGAGTGATATTCAACCAGGATTAAATATTGCTATTAGCAAAAATTTATTAGAAATAGATGGCAATAACATCAAGCCAACATTATTGGGTAGAAGATTTTTAAATAATTTGCAAGAATTGTTTGTTTAAATGAAAATGAATTACATAATGTTTAAGCCAAGCAACAACAAGTTACCTTCTAGTCATTTTCCTGGCAGAATTACCTTTATTTCTAATGTTTGGATCATCTTTAGCGCGTAAACCTTTTATAGTTCCTCGTCCACCACCAGCTGAACCTTCAAATTCGTCATCTTCTTTAATAATTAATTCTTTGAGGTATAATTGTTTTTTTCTTATATTAATTAGCTCAGAAAGTTTTTTATTATCGTTAGGATTGGAGATCAGCCACTGATGGGTGAAAAATTCTTGAATATCCAGCAGCCTTAGCAGCAAACTAGTTTTGATAATTTGTTTAATATGTTCCATATCAATTACCTCTATACGATTAATATAATACAATAAATTAATAATGTTAGCTATATTAAATGTCTAGATAACTTTATTTTATAATAAATCATAGTTCATTAAGCCACTGCTCCACTAAAATAGCTGCGGCGGTGGCGTTAATTTGTAGTAATTCTTTGTTAGAAAATTTAAATTTTTGTAGAGCAGATAATTTTTTTTTAGCTTCCCAAGTGCTAAGCCTTTCATCCACTTTATGAGTTGGTAAATTATATCTTTGTTGTAATTGTTGATGAAAATGTAAGCATTGATAAGTGGTAGATTGTTTTTTGCCCTGCATGTCTACTGGAATGCCAACAATTAATTGTTTAGGAGCCCAGGATTGTATTAATTGATCTATATCTTGCCAATTGATATTAAGGTTATTAATTTTTAAACAAGTTAAGGGTCGTGCTGTATTGGTAGTGGTTTGTCCTACTGCCACCCCAATATATTTAGTTCCAAAGTCAAAGCCTAATATTATTTGATTTGGTTGAATAGAAGACATATTATGCAAAATATTATAAATCTCCATATTTTGATTGTAGGATACTTATGGCTGTAATTGCTGCAGTTTCGGTACGCAGTGTCCTTGGCCCAAAAGTTAATGGTACAAATTGTTGGCGGTTAGCAAATTTTAATTCTTCATCGCTAAAACCTCCTTCTGGCCCGATAATCAACATAATTTTTTTGGCAGAAAAATCATAATTATTAGTAACAATGCTGGCGGATGGCGCCGGAGATAAAATAAATTTTTGGCTCATATCGACAGACTGGTTGATGGTGATAAAATCATCAAAATACATAATTTGGTTTATAGTTGGTACAATATTTCTGCCACATTGGGCGCAAGCCTCTGTTGCTATGGATTGCCAATGTAGTATTTTTTTTGGTTGTTGGTTAGAGATTTTTTTTATAGTTCTTTTGGTTATTATTGGAGTAATTTGATCTGCTCCAAGTTCTGTTGATTTTTGAATGATCCAATCCATATTGTCGTGTTTAGCTATTGCTTGTGCCACATGAATTTTAAGATCTGATTCCAAATTTTTATAATTAGCTTGTAAGATTATTATCTCGACAATTTTAGATCTTGTTGTACGATTAATAGCGATTATTTTAGCTATAAATTCTGTGTTGGTGTTATTGAATAGGTATATTTGATCGTCTATTCCCAATCTTAGTACATTAATAATTTTATGACTGTTTTGTTGCGTTAAACAGTATGTATTATTCACTATAAATTTTTCATTTTCGAAAAATCTAAAAATATGCATTTAATTTTTCCATATTTAATTGCTTAAAAAATTATATTAACAAAATAGTACTGATAGATATTATTACAATTCCTATCCACATGCTGAAAGTTTCAGGTATTTCTGCGAAAACTAAATAGCTCAAAATAGAGCTAAAAATAATTTTAGAAATACCATATGGCATAATTAAAGTTATTTCTGATGTTTCTAGAGATTTATTAAAAGAAAAATGTGCAACAGTTCCTAAAAAACCTAATAACAATAAGGGTAAAATATTGGAAGACACAGGTAAAACCCAGGAATTTGTAAGTAATACATAAATTAAACATATAGGAGAGGTAAATAATAATAAATAAACAGTAATAAGTTTTGGGCATTCTTGCTGTAATAAAATTTTTTTAGTGATTAATTTATCTACAGCAAACGTTAGTGCCGCAGCAATTGGAAATATTGCATCCCAGCTAGAAAATTTATTTATTATTGCCAAATCTGGTCTGCTAATTAAAAATCCGCCAATTAAACTTAATATGGTTGCAATAGATTTGTTAATATTTAATCTTTCTCTTAATAGTATAATCGCTCCAACAAATGTCAACATGGGAGACAGAAAGCTTATGGCCACCACTTGGGTTACTGGTATTTTTGCAAGACTTATATACCATAATAAAATACCAACAATTGCAGTAACTATGCGAACAATTTGCAACAATAAATGTTTAGATGACATTAAGCTGTTAAATATATTAAAATTACCGGTTGTTTTATAAATAAATGGCAATAGCAATATAGTGCCAATTATATTTTGAAACAACATAATTACACAGCTAGGTAACTGTTGTTCTATGGGTAAACTTGAGCCCGACAAATAACGCACTATAATATTTACGCCAGCAAAAGCCGCACAAGATAAAATTTTCCAAAAAATACCAACTAGTAGTTGATAATTTAGTGGTTGAAATAAAGTTGTTGATTTTCTTGTAATAGACATTAACATAGGTAAAATACTAACATGTTTTATAAGCTAAGCAAAAAAAATTTAGCAAATGCATTGCGTTTTTTAAGTATAGATGCAGTAGAGCTTGCTAAGAGTGGTCATCCTGGCATGCCAATGGGGATGGCCGACATTGCGGAAGTGCTATGGAATGATTTTTTATCCCATAACCCAAATAACCCAAACTGGATCAATCGAGATCGATTTATATTATCTAATGGTCACGGTAGCATGCTGCAATATGCGTTATTGCACCTTTCTGGGTATAATATAACTATCAAGGATCTACAACAATTTAGGCAATTACATTCTAAAACTCCTGGTCATCCTGAATATCAAATAACTCCAGGTGTTGAGGCGACAACTGGTCCTTTAGGGCAAGGCATAGGAATGGCCGTCGGTATGGCTTTAGCTGAACAACTATTAGCTAAAACATTTAATCAAGAAAATTTTAATATTATTGATCATTATACTTATTGTTTTGCTGGAGATGGTTGTTTAATGGAGGGTATCTCTCATGAAGTGTGCTCTTTGGCCGGTATTTGGGGATTAAATAAATTAATTTTATTTTGGGATGATAACCAAATTTCTATTGAT
>DITK01000047.1 GCA_002422785.1 Francisellaceae bacterium UBA6186 | reverse complement strand
CCCTCAGTTATGGAGAAGATACGTATTTATTTCGTGTTTGATCTGACATTATCACCGATATATCTTTTTTATAATACCCTTTCTCTATTAAAGTATTATAAGCACACTCTGCTGCTTTAGGATTCGAATACACAGATATTAATAATTTATTATTATTAATCATAGTTGTTACTCCTTGATGTTAAGTGTGTAATTTAATTATACGGCTTTAATTTTTAAATTTAACAGTTAAAAACACTCTAACAAAATTTATAACTAATTACTAGCCCCATCCTGATATTATCAAAATTAGTGCATGAAAATAAATATAAAACTAGAGAATAAGAGGCAATAGTAGTATTTTGCAATATTTTTTGTTACATTGAAAAATATAACGCAAAAAAAAAATTATGAAAAAATACAAAGCAAAAAAATCACAAATATATACAATAACTATAAATTCAAAAGAAGTTAGAGATAAACAAAAATTTCTACAAGATTATCTGCAGACAGTTCCTTTTTATCGAGCAACATATTTGTTTGAAAATTACGAAAGGATTGGTTCACATGATTTGACTGAGTGTTATGATTTGTTTATGCAATGTGCGTTAAAAGGTAATGCCTATGCGCTCTTTTATATAAAACATTTACAAGATTATTATTCAAGTGATATATCAGATGAATTAAAGTTGCAGTCTGAAAGCAATATAGTTATTAAGCATTTAGATTTTTGGTTAGACAATGTGCCAATTTTAAGAACAGTAGATCCGTCCGATTACTTAAAAACTTCTCTAATTAAAATGGAAATTAAACAATCACAAAAAAATAATCTATTATCTGAACAAAGAAAAAAAGAAGTTATAGAATATTTGAAGAGTAAAAAAGATAAATGTACGGCAGCTTATGTATTATTACAAGATATTGTAGATGATAAGTATATCCAATTTTTGCAACTAACAGTAGATAACAAGAAAAAAATAAAAACTTCACTGGATACTATGGCTTATTACATTGTAGATTTATTTTTACTAGCTTATGCAGAACCAAACAATATTAAAGTTGGTGAATATTTAGATGCAATATACCAACATATAAATCAAGATGATAATGATAAATATCAGTTTAATGGTGTGTTGGAAAGAATAATGGGTACATCAAGTAATAGAAATTATTGGCAAACAGCTGGTGCATTTATGGGTAATGGATTTCTTTATTATATGAATGCAGTGCGTATCATTGAGAATTTAGATACCAGAATAAAAAGTTGTTTTTTTTCAGCATTATCAGGACATTTGCTCACTAAAGCAGCATTAGGAATGTATTTTTATTCTCTTACTCTGCCTAATGTGGAAAGTACAATTGATATTATACCTTGTTGTACAAAATTACCTCTTGATATGATTACGCAGACAACCAAGTCTGTGGGAAATATTTTTTTACTATCTTTTTCTGATATTAGTTATAATTTGCTCAAAACAAAAATAATGACAGAATACATTGTTCCAGAAAAAGAACATGACTGGAGGCGTTGGGGAGAAGTATATTGTAGTTGTGGCAAATTGATCGAATCTCTTGCTGTTGCATCTCGGTATAATGAAAAAAGTTTTGTTTGTTATACGATAGCAGCACTTTTTAGCCATCCTACAGGAACCTATAATTTAGCATCTTATTATGAAAATAATAATTTAAATAGTAATCCAGAAAATAAAAATACAGCTATTTCGTACTATGAAAAATCATTAAGACTTGGAGATAATCTTGCGCTTAACAGGTTGATAATAATTCATTACGATCTTGAAAATTATAAACAAGCGGCTTCTTTTCTTCAACAATTGTTTGATAAAAATATTGCAATTATTCAGCAACAAGATCAGTTGCCTCTGATATATGCTAATATGTTGATTAATGGATGGGGATTACCAATTAATAAAGAACAAGCCTATAAAATAATAATTAATTCAGCATTACAAGGTAATAGTTTTTCAAAAGTTGAAATTATAAAAGATTTTATTACTGATAATTTATTTAGCCACAACTTGCAACCAAATAAATTATCAGAAATAGCCACAAACATTTATAATAACTTTTCTAAAAAACAGATATACAATGAAGACAACCTTATTTACCTATTAATAAGATTTTTTGCGTCCCCAGCAGTTGTTAACGCTGAAATTGCTAAAGAATTAATTGAACGTGGGTTGAACGATGAAAATCCCATGGTTATGGCGTTGATGGCACATTACCATTTGTGTGGCAATCAAATTTTAGAAATAAAAGAAAATACTAATGAAGTTATAAAATATTGTAATAATTTGTTACAAAATAACCTAGATTTAGTTATACAGCATGAAATATCTAATTTAAAAGGCATTGCTCTAATGAGAGGAGTTGATGGAGAACAAGATTTTGCTGCTGCTGAGACTCTGTTGTTAGATGCATATAACCACCAAGTTCGATTTGCTGCTTATAACTTAGGATGTTTATATTTGAAGATGGATCGCATAGATAAAAGTTTTGAATATTTAATAGCAGCCTATAATGAGACTCCAGATGATCCAGATGTGTTATGCGATTTTGGTATGTGTTTATTAAAACAAATAAATCATGGATCTGATAAGGATATTGACCTTATCAAGCAATATTTCAATCGAGCAATCCAACAAGGAAATAAAAGATGCATTCCTGATTTGATAATATTACATTTAAATGAGTCATTTTCTAATGACAGAAATATAACCATAGTTCAATTGCTTGCAAGTTGCAATTCATGTTCAGAATATATTTCATCCCCAGAACTTATGAATAAACATTCAGATGAAAGTAAATGTGATATGTATTTATTAGATGCCATTGTTAATTTGATAAGCAAGCCATTTCTTCTTGGCCAAGTTATTAACAAATTTAAAGCATTAGATAATCCATCATATAGGTTGAAATTTGCGTTGCAATATTTAGCAAATAATCCTCAAGGCAGAAATATTAATGAATTAGGTTTTGATTTATATTTAATTATAATATCTGCAGAATGTACATCTATGCAAGAATTAGAAGATAAGTTTGTGAAAAATGGTTTAATTTTACGTTGCGAACAACCTGTACAATCAGCACTAGAAAAAAATATCGAAGAAGATGGATCTTATTGTAGCGATGATCAAATTTTACAAAGAAAAATTAGTAGATTTAAAGAACGATTGGCTAAATTTATTCATCCTAATAACAGCAAGTCAACAGTTTCTTTTCAAGAATTAAAACAATTATGTATTAAATTCTCTCATTTGTTTCCTAGCCAAGTACAATGTACTGCTATACATGCAACTGGTGGGGGGGCAGCCGAAAAGATCGTGATTCATAGTGATGTTTCTTCATCATTGAAAATTTTTTATCACCATGAACATAGATCTGGTCGTTCTTCAGATGAACTTCCTGATAAGAAAAGACAACTACATCTAAGAAGTTACGCTGCCCAATTGCAAGAATTACAGGAAACTTCTTATTCTAATGCTCTGGATAACCATTCCCAAGAAACCTTAATAGGCACACATCGTAAAAAAGTTGAAAAATTGAGAATTAATTATTAATTAAATTATTATTTTTAATACGGGTACCTATTTTACAAGTTGCATAGCACCAAACTGCAATAGTAATTATTATTAATAAAGCAATTATTGGAATTGCTGTAGATATTTCACTAAATCCAAAAATTAATATAACCTGTAATATAATCGAACTGCTAGATTTGCCAAAACGAGAAATAATTCCATCAATAATTGCTTTACTGTTTCTTTGTTGTTCTATAGATAATGGAATAAATGACATTTCTTTGATTTGATCAAAAATACAATATTTAAGTGCTTTGCCCAAAGATATTTGTAATGTCCCTAAAATTAAAATTATATTGTTTAAATCAAATCCAAATTTTTCAGTAAATATGGTTGAGTATAACGCAATACTAGTAATAAGCCACACTACAGGTGGCAGCATTGCGGTTATGGTCCAACCAAATTTTTTCATCATATTAGTAAAAATAAATATTCCAATTATTAAAGAAAAAATACCAACCAAAAAATCTAGTTGTGCTAGATAATTATTTAACTCGCTAGCAGATGCAAACCTAATATTTAATTGATCTATCCATAATACATCGGCCAAATTAAAAACTATGTTATAAGTTATGACTATAATTGCTAATAGTGCTATATATTTATAACGAAAAATATATTTTATGCTTTCTGATAAAGAAATTTTATGTTTAGATTTTTCAGTCCGTGGTAAAACTTGATCAGTCATTATATCTGAACTTGTATCCAATGTATGAGCATTATTTAATTTCATAAAAATTATAACAATGAAAAAGCAGCTAGAGATTACAGTAATCATGAATATTGAAACAGAGTGTTCCCAAGAACTAGCAACATATTTTGATATGAATTGCATAAATTTACCAGAAAAAATCCCAGCACAATTAGCCCCCAAAGCTATAAGCGCATAAAAGCGTTTAGCATCTTCTATTTTGGTGATTTCATTACAAAATCCCCAAAACAAAATAGATAGTACAATAATGCTCCACATTTCTGCCATTATATAAAATATTGCTTCTGGCCAATGAAATAAAATTGGTATTATGCCATGAAAATTTTTTGGTAAATGATAAAAGAGAAAATCGCATAAAAAATCAAATCTCAATTGTTCTTTGTTTGGGTATAAAAACAAAGCAAATAATATGAAAAAAACGCTAAATATACCTAAAATATTATAAATTAATATTTTACGATTGTTATGTCTTGCTAATATTGCATATAAATAGGTAAACACAATAGCACTTGGCATAACCAACCAAAATTTTATAAATGGTATAACTTGAGCTCCAGATCCGTCAGCCTTGACAATCAAAGTTATCTTTAAGCATCTTAGTATGTGATACACAAAAGCAATAAAAAAAAAGAGACTAAAAATTGGTATAATTTTTTTTATTTCTGGAATAGATACAACAGGCAAAATAGATTTCAAAAATTTGAAAGTATAATCACCTAATATTTTAATATTTGTTCTAGAATCTTGTACATATGACATTTGTAACTTCCTGGCTAAGTTACGATTGAATTCTACATAACTAAGGTTTGGGAGTCAAATTTTTGTTGCCTTTTATGTTGTTAACCTTTAATTTATGTAGTATGTTTTTTTCATATAAGCTTTTTAATATAAATTTTAAGATATCTAATAAGGTAGCACTATGT
>DITK01000015.1 GCA_002422785.1 Francisellaceae bacterium UBA6186 | reverse complement strand
GATTCTTTCATTTGTTTAGGATTTAAACCATTATAAATCAAAGAAGATTTTATATTTTCTCTCCCAGTAAATTCTTGATGAAATCCTAAACCTGAATCCATTAAGCTCTGTACTTTTCCATATATCTCTACTTTACCTGAGGTAGGAAAATAATTACCTGTTGCAAGTTTAAGTAAAGTTGTTTTGCCTGCTCCATTCTGTCCTATAATACCAATCCTTTTTCCTTTATTAATAGTAAGGTTTATATCTTTTAAAGCTTGAAAAGTATTAACTTTTGATTCCTTTCCAAATAGCCTATTTAGCCCAAGAAATTCTGTAAATATTTCTCCAGGAGTAGTAAAAAGAGGATAAATTTGATTTACATTACTAAACTTAATTGCTATTTCTTTAGACATAATTTACAATCAAACCTTTAAATTTATGAAAAAAGCGATAACCTATAAAAAACATAAAAAAACTGACTAACAACATTGAAATAAGTACACTATATGGAGGCAATTTTTCGTATACTAAAATATACTGGTAAGAAATAATATATTTTGCAAAAGGATTAAAATTTATTATGAGCGATAATTTTTCAGGCACCATACCAGGCGTATAAGCAATTGGAGAAGCAACCATTAAAACCATACTAAAAAAAACTATAAAATTTTGGGTATCTTTTAAAACTATATTTATTATACCCAGACACCATCCGAGCCCTATTAGAAACATCATCTGCAGAATAAAAACAATAGGTATGAAACAATAAAAAACAGAGAAATGGTGATTATAAATACTCAATAATATCACTGATAGAATACCAAAAACAAATCCGACATGAGACTTAAAAACAGCTGTAATCGGCAAAATATCTATAGGAAATACAGTATTCTTTAAAAGATTTTTGCTACTTACTAAA
This sequence comes from Francisellaceae bacterium UBA6186, assembly GCA_002422785.1. Lineage (GTDB taxonomy): Bacteria > Pseudomonadota > Gammaproteobacteria > UBA6186 > Azoamicaceae > UBA6186. Next base: position 3,082 of record DITK01000015.1, on the reverse strand, counting down.
GATTGTGTGGTCATGGCCAGAGATTCTGAAATAGCTAAAAAAGGTACTAATCCTGCAAAGATATATAAAACATAATCGGCTTGGGAAAGGTCGGGTAATCTTATATCAAATATAACAATATAAATTGTTGCGTATACAGACAATAACAAAATGGGAAAAAGAACAAGCCAAAAAGTACCTAATACTGATCCAGCATTTTTTTTCTTTAATTCATCTAATGTAGAAGAGTATATTAAATTAAAATTGTTCTTAAATAATTTAAAAGCGTTAGTAATTTTCATATACTTTAGAGTAAATTTACAAATAGCGTCTAAAATAACAACTCCTTTATAAATGTCAATTCTTATTTTATCTTAGGCTATATCTTACAAAGAATAATCCCCCTTTCCGAAATGGATATTGCTAATCTATATGATAGCTGAGTATTATTATCAATTTATTTTGGATTAAAAATATATTCTATTTTCTTAGACTTAATATCATCTATTTTATAAATAAGATCTGTAGGTCTAACATAACTTTTAGATAATGCGCTAAGATAGTAATACTCAAAAAGAGGATCATAGTCTGTACATAGCTTAGGAAAGTAGGTCATAACATCACGTTTATTAAATTGTGTTACATACCCTTTAATTGGTAACCTTCTAGAGGTATCTATATTATTAATTTGGCTAATATCACTCACATTGAGTAAATTAATGATATAATCCTCTACTCTCAGGTCATTACTGCCATCAGGAAATGGTTTATTTCGCATAAACACCCAAGAAAGGCCATTTATAGTATATCCATATTCAAAAAACTCAAATGCTACCCTTACAACTGCGATATAGGGTTCAATAATCAGTACCCCATCGGGGGACAAAAGGCTAGTTAGCTGTTCAAAAAATTCATAGGAATATAAATTACTTACCCCAGCACTTCCTTTTAGGTCAGTCTGAACGCCTATTTGTATTACATCAAACTTTTCGCCTCTATCTAAAGATTTTTGGATATAACGTCTTGCATCCATTATATTCAATTCAATTTTAGAGTGTCGAAAGATAGATTTAATTTCAGGAGCTGAATATTTATTAAACGCCTTTATGACCTCCGGATTTAATTCAACTATTACAACTTTTTCAACAGACGAGAGTTCTTTAACAGCATATGGAAATTCTCCGCTTCCTAACCCGAGTTCTAAAATTTTTTTAGGGCGAAACTTAGGGTCTAAGGCCTGCGGTACTGCCAGCGCATTATGGGGACCCCCTATACGTCCTTTATCTAATATTGCAGCAGAAGCTCTTAAACCGAATGGCCTTATTACTAATCTAAAAGGAAATTGTTGATCAAAATATACAGGAGCTACAGAAGTCCTTCCTTCAAAAATTTCAATTGGATGGCTTTTTCCTATATCCTTAGAAATTTCTCTAATAGAACTAAAGGATTGATTAAAATAATCCTTAGGAAAAAATATGGTAAATAATATTAACATAATAAATCCGCTTTGTAGTAAGAAAGTTTGCACTACTTTTTCTTTCGACGCAGAAATAATTTTAGAGTTATTTATTAATACCACAGCACTATAACATGTCCATGCCACTATAATTGTTGTCATTATTGTGCCAATAGTATCGAATAAAAAGACCGGGGTAATAAAGGCACCAAATATGTTACCTAGAGTAGACCAGAACAACACTCCACCAAAAGTTGCTCCGGCTTCATCAATATTACGAATCAAAAGTCGTGATACAATAGGTAGGTAAGCACTAAAAAAAGCTGTAGGTATCAGAAAAGGTATAGCTAGTATTATTGTAACAAGAATTGATAAAATAGGTACAGTTATATTTGCATAAAGTTGGTCTAAAACCACAAATGGTATACTTACGGCAATTAGCAAGGAAGAAAATCCACCGATAAAAGGTACATAAGGATATTACCTTTTGCTTGCGTTTTATCAACCCAAACACCACCTATTGCTTGTCCAATTCCCATACATAACAAAAAAACAAATAATATAGAAGGAAATAAAAAGGGAAGGGGATTAAAATAGAACGCAAGAATCCGGAAAATTATCATTTGAAAGGATAAATTGACAAAACCAAATAAAAATACTGCTCCCTTTAATTTTATACATTCAAAACAAGATAACGATATGTTTAAGCGAGTGTTTTTTTGATTAGAAGACAAACTGACATTGTCACTGAAGTTTTTGGGTATATATAACTTTTTTATACCATATATAAAAAATATAGCACCTATCACTATATTAATAGTCGCAGATAAGTAAATTACACCATTTATTTTTATAAGCTCAATAAGGAATATAGATGATAATGAACCAATAGCTGCTCCTATAATGTTTATTCCATAAAAAATGCCTATTGTTTCGCCAAAATCCTCGATTTTATCTCTTAAGAAATGAATAACTATTGGAGTTGTCATACCCATCAAAAGAGTAGGAATAGATAAAACTAAAAGGTTAATAATAAAATCGCAAAATACCGAATTACTACAAACAGATAAATTTACTTTGTTAGCCCACCTAATTAATTGGATAGAAAAGAAACCAAAAGCACCTATAGCTATTTCTATAATAGCATAGAGCTTCAATAAATTTTTTGAAGAAACTCCAAGAGAAACTTTTCCTCCCCATAATGCTCCAAATCCTAAGCCTATCATAAAGATAGTTACTATGAAAGTAATGGATAAAAAGTCAACTCCTATTTCTTGAGTTAAAATCCGTTGCCATGTGGTCTGATATAATAACGAAGAAAATCCTGATAAGAAAAATATAATCGCTGTTATTTTTCTAGTATCATTAGCATTTATTGTGGAAAACCAATTAAAATCTTTTAATGATAACCTAATAATACTTAAAAATGGTATAAATTTATTCATAAAATTTGGGTAATAAGTTGCATGTTAAAATGAGTTACTTTTTGCGCTGAATAGCCAACAGAATATCTTCATATTCTATCAAACCTCCTAATCCTTGAGAAATTATTATAGAAGTTATTTTATGAATTTCTTCATTTTTCCATGTTTTTACTGTCTCTACAGCTGCCGAAGCTTTAGGGATAAAATAAAGTAAAAAGCCTAA
>DITK01000052.1 GCA_002422785.1 Francisellaceae bacterium UBA6186 | reverse complement strand
GTAAAAAAAGGCCAGCAAATAGCAACTATGGGGGATAGTGATGCCAAAAGTGTATTGTTGCATTTTGAGGTTAGATATAAAGGTAAACCGATCGATCCTCTTAAATTGTTAGTTCACAAGCAATAACACCCATTTTATGGATTATTTTTTAACCATGTGCTCCAAGTAGATTTATTATAGCCGTTTGCATCTAATACATAGTCATAAAATTTTTTTATAAAATTATAGCGATCTTTAACAGAAGTGGTTTTCCATTTTTTACGATCTATAGAAAAATTGACGGTAGATAATTTGGAGCCACCTAATTTATATTGACGTTTTAAAATTTCATCTAATGTTAAAATTTTCCCATTGATTATTATGTCATACATAGCCATAAAAGTAGTAGATCGACCTTTGCCGCCACGACAATGAAAATGTAACCAAGAATCTTCAGGTAATTGTTGTACAAAGCTTACAAATAAATCAACTTGAGATGCGTTTGGGGCAAAGTGATCGGTCACTAAAATCCTCAAATAATTTGCCCCAAGTTTTTGTTCTATTAAAAATTTTTCTGTAATTATTTTATTTATTTTAATTAAGGAAGATCCTTGCGGTATAAAATGACCGTCAACTAATTTATCCAGACCTTGGTATACTCGGACATATTTTTTGGCTGACAATTGATTAATTAATTGATGTTCTAAATTATTAGGTACTTGATTTCTATAACCGTACCATGAAATTGCATGTTTATTTAAGATAGCATGTGGTTCTTGTCTTAAATCAATAATAAAAACATTTTTACTAGATTTATTAATTATATATTGGAAATCAGGTAAATTTGGTTGTGCGCTGGCGGAAGCACGTAATTGGGGGGTTAAATGATTAGCGTTACGGTATTGTTTTGGTTTTTTATTAATAATATTATTATCAAAAACTACAATATAGTTATTATTTGGTAGTTTTTGATGGTTAGCTGTTGCAATATTGAGCATATAATAACAATTAATTATAATAAAATAATTTAAAAAATATATTAATAATTTTGGTGATATCAATTTATTGGTCATGTTTGTTATATATATAAATAAATATTATTTAGTAACTTTAATTTTGGCAAATTTTCTTTTGCCAATTTGATAAACATTAAATATATCATCGGCTGTGATCTTAAGATTGCTCTCTATTACTTGATTATTGATCTTTAGTCCTCGTTGTTTAATGGTACGGAGAGCTTCTGATGTACTAGTAACTAATCCTGCATTTTTTAATAAATTAGCTAAAAGTATATCACAAGTATTATGATCTATTGTTATAGTGATTTCTTGAATATTTATTGGTAGTTGATTTTGTTTAAATTGAGCCTCAAATTCTTGATGGGCTAAATTGCTAGCTGTTACTCCATGGAATCTAGCAACTATTTCTTTAGCCAATAATATTTTTATCTCTTTAGGATTTTTTCCTTGAGTAGACGCTTCTTGTAGTTGATTAATCTCTTTTAAGCTTTTACAGCTCAGCAAGGCAAAATATCGCCACATTAATTGATCAGATATCGACATTATTTTGCCAAACATGTTTTGATAAGGTTCATCTATAGCTATATAATTATTTAATGATTTAGACATTTTTTGGATGCCATCTAATCCTTCTAATAAAGGCAAGGTCATAACAATTTGGGGTTTTTGGCCATAATTTTTTTGTAATTCTCTTCCTACTAATAGATTGAATTTTTGATCGGTGCCTCCAATTTCTACATCAGCTTGTGTGAAAACTGAATCGTAACCCTGTAGTAATGGGTATAAAAATTCATGGATCGAAATAGGTTGGCCGTGTTTGTAGCGATTACTAAAATCATCCCTTTCTAACATCCTAGCAATAGTATATTTGGAAGACAAGCTAATCATTTCATAAACATTTAGTTTTTCTAACCAACTAGAGTTAAATAAAATTTCGGTTTTATCTGGATCTAAAATTTTAAATACTTGTGATTGGTATGTTTTGGCGTTTATTAATACTTGTTCGGTAGTTAGTGGCGGCCTAGTGACATTTTTACCAGTTGGATCGCCTATTACGGCGGTTACATCGCCGATAATAAATAATATTTTATGGCCAAGCAATTGAAACTGACGTAATTTATTGAGTACCACGGTATGACCTAAGTGCAAATCAGGGGCAGTTGGATCACATCCTAATTTAATTTTAAGTTGAGAATTTATATGTTTTTTGCCATTTAATTTTGCCTGCTTTGTTAGTTGTAGGCGAGATTTTAATTCTGCCAATACTAAAATTTCTTCTGTTTTTTCCTGCAACTGTTCTAATTCTGCCAAAAGATTTTCATCGTTAGTTAGATCATCGTTTGTCTCATTATTAATGTTTTGCATAATTTTAAAATTATATCCTTTATCTAAAAAACCTTGAACACCGATCTAATAGAAGCTATTCTTTTTGTCTATGAGATTTGATTACCAGCCAGCATTAATTGATATAAAAATTTTAAAAACTTCCAAGCAACGGAAATTAGTTATAGCAACTGGTGCGGGTATTATTGGTTGTTTAATTATCATATCTTTCATATCACGCTCGGTAGCTAATTACAGCAATAAAGCAATTTATACATATTCGCAAGTAGATGTTTCTAATAGTTTACACACATCAGAAGGTACTGCAACCAACGTCCATACTAATCAAAACGATAAAGTTGTCAATAATACTACTAGTGAGCAACAAATATTAGAATCAAAGTTAACTAAAAGCGCAGATAGTACACCAGCGGCTGTCGCCACACCACCTATACCATTACCATTGCTTATAGAACCAGAATGGAGGAATGTGAAGGTTAACCCTGGTGACACATTAACAAGTATCTTGCAAAGATTATCTATCCCAGCTATTCATTTAAAAGATTTAAATAATTTTATTAAAACTAATGTAGCGTGTAAAGCTATTCAAAATATTCGTTCTGGGCAATCAATTAAAATGCTGTTTGATGCCGATAATAATCTCAAAATAATCAAATTGCCAATAGCGGTTAATAAAGCATTATTAATAGAACAAGTTGGGCCAAAAAACTATAAAATTCATCATGAAGAAAAACCGATTATAAAAAAATTAAGTTTTGCTCGTAATAAAATTGTTGGGTCCTTTTACAATGCGGCACAATCTGCTGGTTTAAACGATACATTAATTATGGAAATGGCTGAGATTTTTGGTTGGGATATTGATTTTTCTTTAGACATTAGGCCGAACGATAAATTTCGTGTTTTATATGAAGAAAAATTTGTCGAAAATGAAAAAATTGGCACCGGCCACATATTGGCTGCGGAATTTATTAATCAAGGGCAAACATATCAGGCAGTGCGCTTTACTGACAACCAAGGTAGAGTTGGCTACTATACTCCGGAAGGTTATAGTATGAATAAAACCTTTTTAAGAAATCCAGTTAAATTTACGAGAATTAGCTCAAAATTTTCAACCGGCAGGAATCATCCGATTTTACACAGAATTCGTGCCCATAAAGGGGTGGATTATGCAGCACCCTCCGGTACTCCAGTTAAAGCAGCTGGGGACGGCAGGGTAGTATTTATAGGTAGAAAAGGTGGATTAGGTCTTGGCGTTGAATTGCAGCATGGCAATAAATATTCCACTTTCTATGGACATTTGTCTAATTTCGCCCAAGATATTAAAAAAGATGTGGTGGTGAAACAAGGCCAAGTAATAGGATATGTGGGGCGTACTGGACTTGCAACTGGCGATCACTTGCATTATGAATTTAAAGTTGATGGTATTCACCGCGATCCATTAACAGTTCAGCTACCAAAATCTATGCCATTATCGCACAAATATCGCTCGAAATTTTTATCTTATGCTCAACAAATTATTAGTTTATTAAATGAAAATGATACCACAAGATTTGCCAATAGCTAAAAAACTTTTTATTGGAGTTTTATCCGGTACTAGTATGGACAGCATAGATGCTATCCTAATCGATTTTGATCATAATAAGCAGGTAATAATTGCAACTGTAAGTTATCCGTTTAATAAAAAATTAGCTGCACAATTATTAAAAATTATTAATTTGGGTAAGTGTAGTTTAGAAGATTTAGGAATTTTAGATCATAAATTAGGGATGGCATTCGCTAATGCTATCAAAAAATTATTATTTAAATCAGGTGTTGCAGCAGAAAAAATTACAGCAATCGGTTGTCATGGGCAAAATATTTGGCATGCTCCGTGGCATAAATACCCTAATACTATGCAAATTGGTAATCCAAACATTATTTGTGCAACTAGCAATATTTTAACAATTAATGATTTTAGACGCAAAGATATGGCGTTTGGTGGCCAGGGAGCACCATTAGCTCCAGGTTTTCATGCAGCAGCATTTAGCAGCGCATATAAAAATAGAGCAATTATTAATATTGGTGGGATTAGTAATATTACTGTATTGCCAAAGAACTTAGCGACCCCAATAATTGGGTTCGATTTGGGTCCTGGTAATTGCTTGATGGACGAGTGGGTACAACAAAAAATTAAAAAACTTAAAATTAATTACGATAAGAATGGTGCTATGGCATCTACCGGGCAAGTTATTACTAAGTTATTAAATATATGTTTACAAGATCCATATTTTAAAAAATCATCACCTAAATCGACCGGTAGAGAGTATTTTAATCTAAATTGGTTAGATAAAAAAATTAAACTAGCTAAATTAAGTAAACCATATAAAAATCAAGATATCTTAGCTACTTTATTATATTTAACCGCCAATATAATTGTGGATCAGATTAGTAGCATTAGCTTAAAATCAGTTCAAATAGAAGAAATTTATATTTGTGGTGGTGGTGCCAATAATCAAGCGCTATTAGCGTTACTAAAAAAAATGATAAATTATCCAGTGGCGACCACTAAAGATTTAGGTATTCATCCCGATTGGGTAGAAGCTGCGTTATTTGCATGGCTTGCTAAGCAAACGATAGAACAACAGCCTGGTAATGTACCAAGCGTGACCGGTGCTAGATCGCCGGCTATTTTGGGGGCAATTTATTTGCCAGATAATTTAGATAATTAGCGGTAATTAGGAATAATTAGGAGTAAATAATGAAAAAATACATATGTTTAATATGCGGGTATATATATGACGAGTCTATAGGCTGGCCAACAGACAATATAGCACCAGGGACTAAATGGGAAGATGTACCGCTAGATTGGGTGTGCCCGGAGTGTGGAGCGAGAAAAGAGGATTTTTATATGGTGGAGGTTGAGTAGGTTTTATGGATTATGGTCGGCGGTGTTTATTAAGTGAATCTAGTGGATTGGGGACAGATGTACTGAAACTGGGGCGGAGTGGAGCGTTTTCTTGCGAATCATCGGAAGTTTTTGCGGGGGATGTTGGAGTGGATGGTGTCGTAGCAGGTTCTGGTGCTACTGCTGGTTTGTAACCTGGATTTGGCTTATATTCGTCTTGAATCGGATATTTTATTTTAAACTCGTCTACTAATGCTTTAAAACTCGCTGTTTCTGTGTTAGCTAAAAATTCTTGGAATGCTTCATGGGATTGCCCTGGCCTTGCTTTAAATTCTGGATTTAAACCATAAACTTTACATCTGGCAAGCAACTCTGCTACGGCTGTGATATCGCTGCTTGGATATATAAAAAATTTAGCATTATTGCCTAGTTTTTCTTTGGCTTTCAGCGCAGTATGCAGCATTATTATTATATTATCTTGCTTACCGCTAATGACTATTTTTTTGGTTGCTTCAGAACCATTGTAAGCAACGCTGACATTAGAAGTGTGGGTGCGACCAGATCCAAGTTGTACACTATATGGAATTGTAAAATTATTGGTATCTGTAATTGTGGCTGGTTGTATGGCTGTATTTAAAGCTATACCAGAAGCATCAAATTGAGCTAATTGATTAGGAATATATTTACCACTATGTTTTCCTGAGTCATTTTTAGTATTAAATTCTGCTGCTGCAAAATGTGCGTATTCTTTCTTGTGTGATGCTAACAAACTTTCAAGGAAATCATCATTTATATGTTCCTGCCCAGAGTTTGCTGTATATTTATCATGCTGAAATATTTTTTGTAAGCGTAGTTCCCATGCTTTTTGTAATTCTCTTAATTCTGCTTGTTCTTCATCGGTTAGTTTGTCTCTGCCGGTTGTTGTCGGATCGCCTAGATCTAAAATTACTTCTTCTGGTTGCGCATCTGTCGGCACTCTAAATCCTGCTTGTTTTAGTTGTTCTAGTTGTTCTAATGTTTCTGAGGATATTCGTAAAGAATTAGAACTAACACTGGTAACTGAAATACTAGCTGGAGTTACAGGTGAGCTTGGTTCTAATGGTGATTTTAAGTCAGGATCTTCTGCATCCACACGTATCGTGGTAAACAAATTTTGTTTTGGATCTTGTCCTGGCATTGTTATAAAACCTTTATAATTAAATAATGACTAATTAAAGTTTAGTTTAATATTTGATTTTTTAAGTAATTCAAATGAAATTTAAACAAATATGAGCATTTACATAAAACTTTAATTTATTATTGAAAATAATTTTCCCCATAACTTGCAATTCACCTTTATGCACGACTAAACTTTGTTAGGGGGTAAACTAACAATGGAACAACATAATATACCAACACAAAACCACTCATACGAGTATGTCAATAAACAATGTTGCTGTTTTAATATGCGTAAAGTAATGCGTGCAGTAACACAGTATTACGACAGGTATTTGGAAACATCTGGCATCAGATCAACTCAATTTACTTTGTTAGTAGCACTAGCCTCTACTTCTGCTAAAACTTTAACCGAGATAGCGGAAAATTTAGTTATGGATAGGACTACGTTAACTCGTAACTTAAAGCCGTTAGCTAAAATGGGGTTAATTACTATTGTGCACACTCTTGATAAAAGATCAAAAGCATATGCCTTAACTGACAAAGGCAAGGAATTAGTAACGGTATGTATACCATTATGGGAAGCTGCCCAACATAGCGTGGTCAATGGCGTAGGGACAGAAAATTATCACGAAATTATGCTCAGATTAGAAAAGTTACTTAATACCTTAACTTTGCATAAATAATTGTTACTTGACCCGGGTATTAGCAGCTGCCCGGCAAAGTACTCACAAAAATCATTATAGTATGTTTCGTTATGTTCAATTAAATTCCTCAATTAATAAATTAATATATTTAGTCAAATTATTAATTATGCTTGTTTGGTATTAATTTTTTTGTAATTTTTTGTAATTTTTTGTAATTTTTTGTAATTTATAGGTAATTTTAGTATCTTACGTTGTTAATAGTTGTATACTTAATCGCAATAGCGTTTTCAGGGGTTATTATATGGATAAAAATAAACAAAAAGCACTTAGTGCAGCTTTATCACAAATTGAAAAGCAATTCGGTAAAGGTTCTGTGATGTTAATGGGCGATAATAAAGCAGTGGGGGATATCGAAGCAATCTCTACTGGCTCATTAGGTTTAGATATAGCATTGGGTATTGGCGGATTACCTAAAGGTAGGATAGTAGAAATTTTTGGCCCAGAGTCTTCAGGCAAGACGACATTAACCTTACAGGTAATAGCAGAGTGTCAAAAGCAAGGTGGGGTTGCGGCTTTTGTTGATGCAGAACACGCCTTGGATCCATCTTATGCAGAAAAATTATCAGTTAAAGTCGATGAATTATTAGTATCACAACCAGACACTGGCGAGCAGGCATTAGAAATTACTGATATGCTAGTAAGATCAGGTTCGGTGGATGTTATCGTTATAGACTCTGTGGCAGCATTAACTCCTAAAGCTGAAATAGAGGGCGAAATGGGCGACCAGCATATGGGGTTGCAAGCTAGGCTAATGTCTCAAGCATTACGTAAACTTACAGCAAATATTAAACGTACTAATACTTTAGTAATTTTTATTAATCAAATTCGTATGAAAATAGGTGTGGTTTTTGGTAACCCAGAAACAACGACCGGCGGCAATGCTTTAAAATTTTATTCATCAGTACGTTTAGACATTAGGCGTATTGGTTCTATTAAGGGATCAATTAATACTGCCAATAAAGTGCCAGGTAAAAAAGGCGATGAGACAGAAGTTATAGGCAGTGAAACTCGTGTTAAAGTGGTTAAAAACAAAGTAGCTCCTCCATTTAAACAGGCAGAATTTGAAATTTATTATGGAACCGGTATTTGTAGGATGGGGGAAATAATTGAGTATGCTGTTAAGTTAGGTTTAATAGAAAAAGCAGGTGCTTGGTATAGTTATGCTGGTAATAAAATTGGTCAAGGTAAAGAAAATGTAAGACATTTTTTAAACTCCAATCAACATATTGCTATAGAGCTAGAGAAAAAAATCAAAGAACAAATTTTATCTAATGCTAAAATTAATCCTCGTTTAACAACCGACACGAATGCAGCAATGGAACTAGAAAATTTGGAAGAAGAGTTAATCGAAGAGCTATAATTTTTTGCAAAGGTTGTTGTACGTAAAATGAATACTAGTGAAATCCGCAAGTTGTTTTTGGATTATTTTAAATCACAGGGGCATACTATTGTCCCTAGTTCTTCTTTGGTACCCCTTGATGATCCCAGTTTGTTGTTTACTAGTGCAGGGATGGTACAGTTTAAAAAGATATTTTTAGGTCAGGAAATTGCAGATTATAAGCGTGCCGCTAGTTGTCAACGATGTTTGCGGGCTGGCGGTAAGCATAATGATTTAGAGAATGTTGGCTTTACTTCTAGGCATCATACTTTTTTTGAGATGTTAGGTAATTTTAGTTTTGGTGATTATTTTAAACGAGAAGCAATTTTTTATGCATGGGATTTTATTACTAATTATTTAAAAATACCTGCGGAAAAATTATGGATTACGGTATATAAAGATGATCTTGATGCGGCCGATATTTGGTTAAAAGACATAAAAATAGATCCAACGAGATTTTCCAAATGTGATGAAGAAGAAAATTTTTGGTCGATGGGAGATACAGGACCGTGTGGTCCATGTACTGAAATTTATTATGATCATGGGGCAGCATTTCATGGTAGCCCTCCTGGCATGGGGGATACTAATGAAAGATATGTAGAAATTTATAATTTAGTTTTTATGCAATATAATCGTGCAATAAATGGCGAACTTCATCCGTTGCCAAAACCGTGTGTTGATACTGGCATGGGATTAGAGAGAGTGGCTGCTATCATGCAATCGGTGCATAATAATTATCACATTGATATATTTGATAAATTAATTAAATATATAGGAAAATTATTAAATATTACTGATTTAAATAATACATCTTTAAGGGTAATAGCGGATCATGTGCGAACTTGTTGTTTTTTAGTTATTGATGGGGTGATGCCAAGTAACGAAGGGCGTGGTTATGTATTAAGGCGTATAATGCGCCGTGCTATTCGTCATGGTTATAAATTAGGTAGAGATCAGCCATTTTTTTATTTGTTAGTTAAAAGTATTGCAGCTAAGGATGTTATGGGGAAGGATTTTCCTGCTTTACTCGAAAACCAGAGTAAAATAGAAAAAATATTTTTAACTGAAGAGCTGCAATTTGCTAAAACTTTAGAGCATGGCATCAAATTATTACAACAAGAAATACTAAATACTAATAATATTATTAGCGGCGAGATTGTTTTTAAATTATATGATACTTATGGTTTTCCAGTAGATTTAACTATGGATGTTGTAAGAGAACATAATATGGATCTAGATATGCATGGTTTTGATAAATGTATGTTAGAGCAAAAAAATCGTGCTAGGCAATTAACAAAATTTAAGGATGTAGGCGTAGAATTAGAGGGGTTAGTGGCAACCCAATTTATATACGATCAAAACACGATTGAATCTAAAGTATTACAAATTTATGCAGCAGAGAATAATCAACCGGTTAATCGATTATTGCCGGGTACAAAAGGTAAAATTGTTTTAGCAGTTACGCCATTTTATGCTGAAAGCGGTGGGCAAGTTGGCGATACTGGTATATTATTAAATAATAATGGTGTTAAGTTTATAGTTAGTGATACGCAAAAATTAGGTAAAACTAATATTCATATTGGCCAACTAGCAGCTGGAGAGCTTGTGGTTGGTGAGATGGTTACTGCTACAATAGATCTAGATAGGCGTGAAAAAATCAGATTGAACCATTCGGCAACGCATTTATTGCATGCGGCACTTCGTGCTGTGTTAGGATCGCATATTAAACAAAAAGGTTCAGTCGTTGATGATAAAAGATTAAGATTTGATTTTGATCATTTTCAAGCTGTAACTCCCGAGCAAATTGTAGCAGTTGAATTATTGGTTAATGAGAAAATTCGTCATAATTGGCAAACTAATACAGAAATAATGTCGGTATCAGAAGCTGTTAATAAGGGTGCTATCGCATTATTTACTGAAAAATATCAAGATAAAGTTCGAGTATTAAATATTGCTAATGATTTTTCTATAGAATTATGTGGCGGAACGCATGTTGCAAGGACTGGCGATATTGGTTGTTTTAAAATTATGACCGAAGAAGCGATTGCATCGGGTACTCGCCGAATAGAGGCAATTACTGGTGAAGAAGTGATTAAATATATTTCCAGTAGCCAACATGTAATTAGTAATATTTTAAAATTATTGAAAATTCCAAGTCAAGATACGATTAATCAGCATATAAATAAAATTTTGCAAAGATCTAAAGAATTAGAAAAAAATTTAGAGCTGATTGAGAAAAAAAATATTTTAATACAAATTGATCATTTAAAACTTAAAACTGAAATAGTTGGTGACATTAAAATATTAGTTTCTAGTGTCAATATGGATCCTAAATATTTAAAGTTAGCAATAGATAATTTAAAACAATCTTTAGTAACAGCAGTAATTATTTTAGGTTGCGAATATAATTCTAAAATAACTTTAATAGCTGGTGTTACTAAAAATTTAATACGTAATGACGAGTTAGATAATAATAAAATTTCAGCTTTAGCCTTAATTAAAGAAATGGCAGTTTTGATAGATGGCAAGGGCGGCGGCAGAGCGGACTTGTCTGAAGCCTCTGGCACTAATGTAAAAAATTTATCTAAAGCATTGGCTATGGGGCATACAAAAATCATGGAATGTATATCTAATCCATAAGGGGTTTATAAATTTATGTCGTTGGTAATTAAAAAATTTGGCGGAACCTCGGTTGCCAATATAGAAAGAATAGAATCAGTTGCCGATAAAATTTTTCAATTTTATCAGCAAAAACAGCAAGTAGTAGTTGTGGTATCAGCGATGAAAGGCGAGACTGATAGATTAGAAAATTTAGCTTATCAAATTAGCGATAATCCAGATCCTAGAGAGATGGCTGCCATGTTAGCAACTGGGGAACAGTTAGTAATATCCTTGCTTGCTATGGCTTTAATTAAACGTGGATGTCCAGCTCGTTCATATACTGGTTTACAGCTTGGCATAGAAACAGAAGGTATAGCTACTAAAGCTCGTATTAAAAATATCAACACTGTAAATATTCATAATGATTTACAACAAGGTATAGTAGTTGTGGTAGCTGGTTTCCAAGGAGTAGATAGTGACGATGGCATGGTGACTACATTAGGTAGAGGTGGATCTGATACCACGGCTGTTGCTTTATCGATCGCATTACAGGCTACAGAATGCCACATTTATACTGATGTAGACGGAGTTTATACCGCCGATCCTAATTTAGTGCCTAATGCTAAGCGCCTAGATAGTATTCATTTTTCCGAAATGCTAGAGCTAGCAGGATTAGGTGCCAAAGTGATGCAGATAAGAGCCGTAGAACTTGGTAGTTATTACAATCTTCCAACTAGAGTATTATCTAGTTTTAAGACTCAAGATGACAGTGGTACTTTAATTTATGCTGATAATAATCTGAAAAATTTACAGTATAGCCAAGTAGTTAAAATGGCGACTCTTGTTGGACAGATCAAAATTTGTTTAACAAATATTAAGCAAAATAATTTTGAATTTATTTTGCAAAGCTTTGCTAATTTACAAATAGACATAGATATGCTTAGTGGTTGTTTTAATGGTTATCATGATGATCATCAAATATCTTTTGTGATAAGTAATAAGTATTTAGAAAAATGTAAGGCTATTTTTACTACTGCGGATATACCTGTTGCCAGGATTAATTATTTACCAGTATCCAAGTTATCTTTAGTAGGTCTTGGGTTATCTTCTAATCCAGAAATTATCAATAAGATTTATGCTTTGTTGTCGAAAGTAAATATAACGGTGCAACAAATCATAACTTCAGAGATTAAAGTATCTGTATTATTGAACGAAATAGATCTAGAGTTGGCGATGAAAGTTTTACATACTGCGTTCCTAGCGGAAATTCTAGACAGCACTAGGTGTGTTTAAATTTAATCAGCAAATCATTGACATATCATAATAAACAATGTTGCAATATTACGATAACTTTAAATTTATAAAATTTAATAAAAAAAATGGAGATTAATAAATGTTAATTTTAACAAGAAGGATTGGGGAAAGTTTAATTATTGGCAATAATGTTGTTATGACAGTGTTAGGAGTCAAGGGTAATCAGGTGAGAATTGGTGTAAACGCCCCAAAGGAAGTTTCTGTACATAGAGAAGAAATTTACGAACGTATTCAAAAAGAAAAAACAAATAATTTTTCTGATAAAGATAATATAAGTTATAAGAATACTAAATATAATCATAAAGATGATAATATAAATCAAGAATATGACAGATCGGAAGATGAAGAATAGTTATCTGCATTAATCCTCACACCTCCCTTGCATCGTGGTACGATTTATAATAGGCTACTTATAAACTATTGGAGAGATGGCCGAGCGGCTGAAGGCGCTCCCCTGCTAAGNNACGAACCAGGCGGTCGGGAGTTCGACTCTCTCCGGGCGCAGTTGTAAATTTAACACCAAAAACCAAGTTAATATATTATTTAACTATCTTTATCTACACATGGTTGGCAGGTAATCGGCGGAAATGCCGCTTGCATTGCAGCTTATATTAAACAACCCACTAGCATCAGCTGTAATTATAAGATTTAAACTGTTACCGGCCAAATTGCTGCTTACTTTAGTGTTGTCGGTTGTGAAGGTGGCTGTTAATGTCAAACTATTGGATCCTGAGGTTGCAGTAATGCTATTTAATATATCATTGTTATTAGTACCAGGGGTATAGCCACCTAAAGTATCGATGTTTATACCGTTAAATCCGTTATTATTAGTATTATGTTCTACGTAGTGGCTTTCTGCTTTTTTGACGTATGCTTCTAGTAATAATACCGTGGAGCTGATTTGGGATCTAGCAATATAGGTTGGATAAACCACTGTTGCAACACTAACTAAGATACCAATAATACCGATAGACACCATTAGTTCGATTAGAGAAAATCCATTTTTCATGTTTGATGCCTCGTTTTTATCTAAAAGGTATTCTTTTGTATTTTTAATAATTATGGTATAGTTACCTTGTTTTTGCCTAAATTATTGTATTCATAACTTTTATTTTAAAATAGATCATAATTATAAATAATGATTAGCAATTTACCATCAATAGTAGAAATAGAAAAAGTTACTTTTCTAAGAGGCGAGAAAGTTATCTTAGATCAAGTTGACGTTTCGATACCGAAAGGCAAAATTACTGCGATTATGGGTCCTTCTGGTTGTGGAAAAACGACTCTATTACGTTTAATAGGTGGGCAAATATTGCCAGAGAGTGGTGTAGTCAGAGTTTTTGGATTGCAAATATCTTCAATATCGCGTAAAGAGTTATATAAAATACGTCGTCAAATGGGGATGTTGTTTCAAAGTGGTGCTTTATTTACCGATCTAAGTGTATTTGAGAATGTTGCTTTTCCGCTTAGAGAGCACACTAATTTACCAGAAGATATGATCAAAGATTTGGTGTTAATGAAACTAGAAGCTGTTGGTTTACGAGGTGCTCATGCGCTTATGCCTGCTACTTTATCTGGTGGTATGGTTAGAAGAGTAGCTTTAGCTAGGGCGATAATTTTAGATCCACATATAATAATGTATGACGAGCCATTTACTGGTCAAGATCCTATTTCTATGGGGGTGCTAGTTAAGCTCATCAAGCCGTTAAATGATTTACTTGGTCTTACTACCATATTAGTATCTCATGATATTCATGAAACATTAAGTATTGCTGATTTTGTATATATAATATCTAAAGGCAAAATAGTAGCTTCTGGTACTCCAGAAGAATTAAAAAATAGCAGTAATCCTTGGGTGCAGCAATTTATTTTAGGATTACCGGATGGTCCGGTGCCGTTTCATTATCCTGCGGATAGTTATACTAAAGATTTATTTTTATGTTGATAGCGCAATATTTTAAAGAACTTGGTTTTTTTTCTATATCTTATATAGAGCATGTGGGTCGTGCATCTTGCATGTTATACGATTCATTAGTTTGTGTTCCAAATATCAAGCATGGGTTTAGTAGGCTAATTAAACAGATCTATTCTGTTGGTGTTTGGTCTTTGGTTATTATAATATTATCAGGCTTATTTATTGGTATGGTTTTGGGGCTGCAGGGTTACACTATTTTAGTGAAATTTGGTGCAGAGCAAGCTTTGGGGCAAATGATTGCGTTGAGTTTAGTGCGAGAGTTAGGTCCGGTTATGACAGCATTATTATTTGCTGGGCGTGCGGGTTCTGCTCTTACTGCTGAAATTGGCTTAATGAAAGCGACTGAGCAGTTATCTTCTATGGAGATGATGGGAATTGATCCATTGAAGCGTATTATTGCGCCAAGATTTTGGGCGGGTCAAATATCTATGCCTATTTTAGCATTAATTTTTAATGCGGTAGCTATTATTGGTGGTTATTGTGTTGGGGTAGAATGGCTGGGGGTGGATAATGGTAGTTTTTGGTCCAACATGCAAAATGCGGTAGATTTCCGTAATGACGTAGTGAATGGCATAATTAAGAGTGTGGTATTTGGTATTTCTACTACTTGGATTGCAGTTTTCCAGGGGATAGATTGTGTGCCGACATCAGAGGGGATAAGTCGTGCAACGACTAATACGGTAGTATTTGCATCTCTCGTTATTTTAGGCTTAGATTTCTTTTTAACGGCAGTAATGTTTACAGGAAATTAAAATTATGAAAACAAGAATTTTAGAATTTTGGGTTGGACTATTTGTTTTTTTAGGGATTTTGTCTTTATTAATGTTGTCGTTACAAGTTAGCGGTTTAACAACTTTGTATCATGAAAAAGGCTATGCTTTAAAGGCGGTATTTAAAAATATTGGTGGCTTAAAAGTTAGATCGAGAGTTACTGTAAACGGAGTGAAAATTGGTACGGTAGAAAAAATTAGTTTAATTCGTGATGAATTTAACGAATATCAAGCATTGATCGAGATGAAAATAAATCCAATATATAATTATTTGCCAAGGGATTCTTCGGCGAAAATTTTAACTTCGGGGTTATTAGGGGACAACTATGTTGGAATAGAGCCTGGTATGGAAGATGTGTTTCTGAAGCCCGGGGATGAAATATCTTTAACTCAACAAGCAATTTTATTAGAGGATTTAATTTCTAAATTTGCGGTAGGATCTGCTAACGCAAATTCTAATCATCAAAATAGCAAAGAACAAAAGCCGGTTCAAGGGGAGTAAACAAATATGCCAAAATCAAATAAAACAAGTTATATTTTGTTACCCAAGGTTATTACATTTATATTGATAAATGTTTTGTTGTTGCTTAGTTTGGTCAATAATGTAGTGGCAAACAATTCTAGTAATGTTGTACCAAGAGATCCGGTACAATTTTTACATTCTATTACGGATCAAGTATTGACGGAATTAAAAAGTCATGAGACGCATAAAAATATTAAAGAAATAAATAAGATAGTTGATGATTTTATTATGCCAAATATTGATTTTGATGAAATGTGTCAATGGATTACTGGGCGTGCTATATGGGCAAAAACTACTGAATCTCAACGTGTAGAGTTTATCACCGAACTGAAGCAGTTATTAATTAAAACTTATTCAACCACGTTAAATAATTATAGTCGAGAAAAAATAGAATTTCAGAACTATTCTTATAATCCGGCTATTAAACGTATTCAAATTAAAAGTATTGTAATTCGTCCTGGCAAAGAAAATTTGGCTGTAGATTATAGATTAATTGCCAAAGAAGATTCTTGGAAGGTGTATGATTTGATTATTGAGGGAGTTAGTATTTTGCAGGGTTTTAGGGCGCAGTTTAGTGATGATATCAAACAGCAAGGTATCGTTGCAGTTACTAATAAAATTAAAGAACATAATAAAAGAATAGATGCATAACAAATGTTAAATTGTAATATTGCGGTGCACGAGCCGCACGAACTATATATAGATGGTATTATTAATTTTGATAACGCTGCTCACGTTGCTAAGCTTGGTTGTCAATTTATTGCTAAATTACAAATAGTAAATATTAATTTACATAATTTGAAACATTCAGACAGTAGTGGTTTAGCAGTAATATCTGCTTGGGTACGTTATGCCTTAAAGCAAAAAAAAGTTCTTAAAATCTATAACATGCCAAAATTTTTATCTGATTTGGGTAAGGTTAGTAATTTAGAAAAAATATTGCCGTTAGAGAACAATGTATGAGTAGATTGGCGATTATAGGTGGTGAGCCACTAAATGGTGAAATAAAAATTTCCGGTTCCAAAAATTCGGTGTTACCAATTTTAACGGCAACATTATTATCTAACGGTGTAGTTACTTTATCTAATGTGCCGCATTTGCATGATGTCACTACTATTATGGAATTATTGGCACAATTAGGGGTTAGGTTTACCGTTGATGCTAAACTAAATGTGCGTGCTGATAGTCGTAATTTAAAAAGTTTTTGTGCTCCGTACGAATTAGTAAGAACTATGCGAGCTTCGATTTTAATTTTAGGGCCTTTAGTTACTAAATTTGGTCAGGCAGAAGTTTCTTTGCCTGGCGGTTGTGCTATAGGTCCTAGGCCGGTAGATTTACATATAAAGGGTTTAGAGGCGATGGGGGCGGTTATAACTATTGAAAATGGTTATATAAAAGCTAAATGTCCTAAAGGAAGATTACAGGCTGCCAATATAATATTTGACACAGTGACGGTCACAGGTACAGAAAATCTAATGATGGCGGCGACCTTAGCTTTTGGTACTACAGTTTTGAAAAATGCTGCTTGTGAGCCAGAAGTTCAAGATTTAGCTAATTTTTTAAATAAAATGGGTGCTAAAATTTCGGGGATTGGTACTGATACTTTAGAAATTGAAGGGGTGGAAAGTTTAGCTGGGTGTGAATATTCGGTAATAGCTGATAGAATAGAAACTGGTACTTATCTGGCAGCTACAGCTTTAACTCGTGGCAAGATTAAAGTTAAGCAAGTTGATTCTAAAAATTTAGAAGCGGTACTGTTAAAATTAGAAGCTGCTGGTGCACATATTTTGTGCGATCAAAATTCTATAACTTTGGATATGCGGGGTAATCAGCCCAAGGCTGTTGATATTTGTACTGCGCCTTTTCCTGGTTTTCCGACTGATTTACAAGCACAATTTACGACGTTAAATTGTTTAGCCAAAGGATCGGCAAGTATTACCGAGACGGTTTTTGAAAATAGATTTATGCATATTCAAGAGCTAAGACGCATGGGGGCTGATATTATAGTTCGTGGTAATTCTGCATTTTGTAAGGGCGATAGTATGTTGCAAGCAGCGCAAGTTATGGCAACAGATTTACGTGCTTCAGCTTGTTTAGTATTGGCAGGACTTGCGGCTAAAGGTACCACCATAATCAATAGGATCTATCATATTGATAGGGGGTATGAGTGTATAGAAGAAAAATTGCGCCAATTAGGTGCTAATATAGCTAGGGAGGCTGGGTAGATATTATGCTAAATACAATTCCAAATCAAAAATCAGATGATATTAATGCTGATAATTTATTAGAACATAACTCCAAAAAACGTGGAGTTTATTTAGTTCCTAATTTAATAACAACAGCTGGGTTATTTGCTGGATTCTATGCCATTGTGGCTGCGATGAAAACTAATTTTGAACCGGCGGCTATTGCGTTATTTATAGCGGTTATTATGGATAGTTTAGATGGTAGGGTTGCAAGGTTAACCGGTACCCAAAGTGCTTTTGGGGCACAATACGATAGTTTATCTGATATGGTTTGTTTTGGCATGACCCCTGCGTTAGTAATTTATAATTTGGGGTTACAGTATTTAGGTAAGATTGGCTGGTTGATAGCTTTTATGTATGTGGCAGCTACTGGTTTACGTTTAGCTAGGTTTAATTTATCAGACGATGCTGATAAGAAATTTTTTATTGGATTACCTTGTACCTCGGCAGCAGCTGTTGTGGCTGGCATGGTGTGGGTGGCAACAGATTTTGGTATCGAAGGTAAAATAATTAGCCAAATAGCAGCGGCAGTTATTATCTCGTTGTCATTATTAATGGTTAGTAATTTGCAGTATTATAGCTTTAAAGAAATTGACCTGAAAAACAATGTTCCGTTTATTTCTATTTTTTTAGTAGTATTTATGTATTCTTTGATTGCATGGAATCCATCTGGGGTTTTATTTAGTATATTCTTTTTGTATGCATTATCTGGGGTTATATTATTTTTTAAAAATAGAAATAAAGGCATAAATACAGCGAATAAAGAACATAATCAGCTGCAGGCTAAAATTTCTGCGATTAAAAAATAATATGACAGCCATAGATTATTCACTAATGCAATTTTGTGATATGCAGGGGTGGGTAGCTAAGCAAACTATGCAGCCATTTGATTTTGTTGAGGTATATTTTAATCCGTTATGTATTGCGGTGTTGCCAATTAGGGATCATTTATCTGTAAATGATCTAAAATATATAGCAATAAAAAATTTATATCATAAAATGCTAGCGGTACTAGAATTAGAGTCTTATCAATTGTTAATAGCGACTATGCCTTATAATAGCCATAGTCAAAAATCACAAAATTTATTAACAAAAAAACTGTTGTTTTTTAATCCCAAGTCCATTTTGATTTTTGGGGAACCAGATTTTTTAGATATGAATTTATTGAGTTTAGAAAATATTGTAGTGTTCAGTACTTTTAGTCCAGAATATTTGTTGGAAAATTTAGCAGCCAAACGTCAAGCTCATCAAGATTTATTGTCATGCAAGCAACAATTAGCCCAAATGTCTTAATTAGACGCATGCTGGTGCAAGATCTAGATATTGTAGCCAAAATAGAGCGTGAAGTTGCAGTAGATCCTTGGGATCAAAAATTATTTAATAGTTGTTTAAATATTTATGATGCTGTTGTGGCAGTCGGTCATGATACTAGATCTAATGCTGTGTCGGTAATAGGATTTGGTATTATTGCGATATATGGTTCAATTCAAGAGGCGCATATTCTTAATTTAGGGGTGGATGCAAGTTGGCACCGCATGGGAATTGGCGGAGAATTGCTCGGTTATTTAATAAATATATGTACATCTGCAGTTCATGATTTGCAGCATGATCTAATACATACTAATAAATTTAAAATTTTTTTAGAAGTTAACAGCTACAACCAAGCTGCGATTAGTTTATATAGTAAGTTTAATTTTACCCAGGTTGGGGTCAGGAAAAATTATTATAATGTTAATGGTGTTAAGCAGGATGCGCTTACGTTTATGTTGCAGGTTTAATTTTACTCTGATTTTTGTTATTTAAAATGGTTGGCTGTTTTATGGTTATTAGCACAATATTAAAGATTATAACTCCAGTGACTAGAGTATCGGCTGCTAATATCCAAAAACTAAAGCAAGTTACGGCTTACTCTTCTTTTTTTGTTTTTCCTTTAACTCTTGTATGTATTTGTTAGAGATTGTTGTTTTAAGATCCGGATTATTTTTAATCTTTTGAAGAGCCTTCAATATATTTCCGCCAGGTCCTTCAACTTTCTTTTCTGGTTCTGGGTTGAGTTTTTCCCAATCTTTTATTAATTGCTGTGTGGATTGAGTGCAAATTAATTTTTTATCTATATCATCATCATTATTCTTAATATTTGTGCCTCTTTGTTTTTGTTTGTTATTATTCCTAATAGTTTCTAATTTTTTTACAATCTCTGCCCCTGTTAGTTCTTTAGTAGTTGGCGATTGTTGGGTGGTAGTACCACGTATCACATTTTGTTCGCTATATGTTTTTTTTAATTCTTCTAGATCTCTGACCGTACTTTGTTTAGGTTTTACCAAATCTCTAACAACATTATAAATTAATGTCAACAGATTAGGTTCTGAAGTAGGTGGTGACTTGGAATCTGGTTTTTCTGCTTCTGATGACATTATATTTTCTCTAAATATTTTACCTAATGAAAAAAACTAAGAGTTAATAATTTTCTATTTATTAATTAAACTTAGCATATTAAAATCTTCAAAATATAAGTGCACCATCAACAATATCTTGATTTACTATATTTACTTATGCTATTTTTTTTGAGACAATCAACTTAATTTATTTGCTTAATACGCTTATAATAAATATATAAAACAACAAATATAGAGTTTACAGCATTCATAACATAAGAATAAACGTAGGTTAATATTTATATGTCATCAACGGAATCAGATCTTTCCCAAACTACCGGCACGGGCACATTAACTCGCTACCCGGAGGGCAGTATAAGAGAGGTTTTACACGTTTCTTACCCATTAATGATATCTTACTTATCTGGGTATTTAATGTTATTTATAGATAGATTAATTTTAGCCAGATTTTCGCACGAGGCGATGAATACGGTTGCCACAGTAGGGCTGGTTTGTTATGTATTTGATTATGGTTTAATTGGTATTACTGCCATAGTCGAAGTTTTAGTCGGAAGATTAAATGGTGCCGGTAAATTTGATAGATTAGGTGAGCCAGTTTGGCAAGCCATGTGGTTGTGTATCTTTAGTTTTGCGCTATGTATACCTTTAGCATTTTGGGGTGGTAAGTATTTAGTGCCAACTATTTACCAAGAATTGGGCACTAAATATTATTTTATTTCGATGTTATCTTGTCCATTTTTTGGGCTGTCGGCAGCAGTAGGGTCATTTTTTATTGGCCAAGGAAAAGGCTTGGTAGTAACGGTGGCGGTTATAATAGCCAATATTGTTAATTTACTATTATCATTAGTGTTGGTGTTTGGCTTTTGGGTTTTTCCTAGATTAGGCCCACAAGGTGCAGCTATTTCCACAGCCGTTGCTCAAATTATTCAAGTTGTTATTTTGGTAATGGTATTTCTTGCTAAAAATAATCGGGTAAAGTTTGGATCTAATTTATGGAAATTTAATTTTAATATATTTAAAGATGTAGTAAATTTAGGATTACCTAATTCTTTATCACATATATTAGAAATTTCTGCTTGGGCATTAGTTGCCAATATGTTGGCAGCTGTTGGTAATGAACAAGTTACCTTGTTTAGCTTAGGACAAAGTTTATTTATTTTATTTGCCTTTTTTTCCGAAGGATTACAAAAAGGCGTGATGGCCATCTCTGCCAATTTTATTGGTGCCAAACGTTATCATCTAATTGCTAAAAATTTATCCTCTGCAAATTATGTACATATGGTATTTTGTGTTGGGCTATTATTTTTATTGTCAATTCATCCTAATATGATTATCGATCTTTTTTTTGCTGAAGAAGTATTGTCATCGATTGATAATCAACAAATTTTTAATCTTTTAGATAAAGTTAATAATAATTGTTTATGGGTATTGTTATATTTTACATTAGATGGGTTTGTATGGATCAGATCCGCTATTTTAACATCTTTTGGTGATATGAAATTTATTATGCTAACAAATGTAATTAATGTTGCCATATTTGGTGTATTGCCGATTTATATTTTAATAGTAAAAGCATATTACCCAACCGATATATCTAGTTGGCAATTAGTTAGCATGTCAGCAGTTATTAATTTTATAGTTTTTTATGGTCGATCTAAATATAAAATTAAAGCTATCAATAATGTATTATATGATGGTGCCACCTAAACAGTTTTGCGTTAAGCCCTAGCAATGCACCATACATCTATATTTATATTAGGATTATGAAGTTTAATAGCTTTACATAAATTATCTATGGTACTACCGGTGGTGACCACATCGTCTAATATTGCAATATGTTGATGGGGTAATTTTTCAGCTTTAAAAGCATGTTTAATATTAATATTACGATTTGATTTTAGTAAACTGGTTTGTTTGACAGTATTTTTTATTCTAATGCAAGCTGTAGTGTTGATAGTTATTTTTTTTGCAACGCCTCTACTTAATTCCAATGCTTGATTAAAGCCTCTAGTTCTCAATCTTTTCGCATGTAGTGGTACTGGGATCAAAATTTCTGGTAAAGTTTGATATTTATACCAATTTGTTATAACAAATTGGTATAATATTTTCCCTAATAAATCAGCATATGCTAGTTTTTTGTTGAATTTTAAATCTAACAGAAATTTTTTGATTGGTTGTTGATAAGAAAAAATAGTAAAAAGTTTATTAAAATAGATATTTTCTTGGCAATTACAGCAAATGAAATTTTCTCGTGCTGCCAATTCTTTTTGGCATCTTTCACATTTATATTTAATATTGGTGATCCAGGGTAATATACTATGACAAAAATCACACACTCCAAATGCGGTAGCTTGATCTATTTGGCAAACAAAGCAATTATTTAATTGCAACACATGAGAAATTAGCATAGAGGTATACCTTATAATTGCAATCTGGGAGTATTTTTGGTGGGATGTATTTTATAAGAGCCATGTTTAATATCCACAAGCAACGATATTTTTTGAGGGTGCCAGTTTAATTCTCTTTTAGCCTTTTTTCCAGAACACTGATTACTTATGGCCCACCAATCGGCCCAATGTTCAAAGTTTTTTCCTGGTGCATAACTTAAATTTCGTGCTTCAATCAAACTTATAGCCTTAGTTTGACCATTTAAACCTGCGGCAAAGCTAATTGCTTCGGCGATTTGTATAGTAGTTACACCTGATACGGCAGATGCATAGTATAGCGAGCCTGCCGATGCCCTATTTAGGGCTAACAGCAGTAAATCGGTAAGATCATCTATGTGGACAGTAGACCATTTATTATTCTGACAATTTTCAATATAAAAAGACTCTCGGTTATTAATGGCATAATCAAGTAAGAAACGAGGGATCAGCAAGCTTCCGCCACGACCATAAACGATAGGCGGACGAAGAACAATGCTTTTTACACCGCTTGTTGCAGTTTTAAGTACTTCTTGTTCCAGAGCTCTGCGAGCTCTGGTATTTAGATCTTCAGTTTCAGGAAGTGGGGTTGTTTCTTCATAAACTATATCTTTGGAATCCCATATAACCCCGCCTCCACTTATTAGTACAAATGTTTTATTAGTTCCTTCGATTGTTTGTAAGATTTTTGTCAAGTGGCTTTGTTGACTATCTAATTCTTTTCTTGCATTACTTGAGTCATTATAATTATAAGCAGCATAAATAATAACATCTGCTTGTTGGCTCGCTGCAATCCAGCTTTCTGGTTGTTCGAAACTTCCTAAAACAGGCTTAATACCAACTTTAATTAATTTAGCTATGGCTTCATCTGTTCTTGCGGATCCAATCACCTCGCACCCTAATTTTAATAACCTTTCCGAAAAAGCACTACCAATATAACCAGTGGCACCTATAACAAATACTGTTATCATTATTTTTTCCTATATTGGATATTTTATAAAAATCTTGATGTGTGATATTTTATCAATTTTTGTGTTGAAATACACTAGTGTTCTGTTAAAATAGGGATCATAATTACTAGGTCAGAACATGGCGACTCTTAGCCAAAACAAGAAAAATCTTATGGAATACAAGTTATCATTTATTAAATCTATTTTGTTATTAATATCTTTAGTAGCTATATGTTGGTTCTATCAAAATATTTTTAATGTTATTGATGCAGAATATTTTTTGTTATTAAACAAAAATTTATTAAATAATCGATTTAGTCAATATTTTTGGGGGCTGTTGTCTCACAAGAATGAAAGTTGGATTAATGTTATCGTTATGCTTGGTATAAATATATTGTCAATATTAATGATGCATCAATCAATTGCTAACAATAAAAATTTTAATAATACCAAAAAAAGAGTATGGTTGGTGGTATATTGTTGGATATCTTTTCAGGTGGTATTATTATTAAATATTGTAATATTTAATAAAATATTACATATGCATCGTGATTCACCAAGTATAATTTTTGCCCAGAGCATACGATTGTCGGATAGGCTAAATAATATAAATATTAAAGATTATTCTAATAATAGTTTTCCGGCGGGTCACGCATTAGTATTGATGTATTGGTTGTTATTTGTGAATGTGTATGCATCCAAGGCTATAAAAATTATTTCTTTATTAATTGGTTTATTATTGATTTTATCTAGAATGATAACAGGTGCTCATTGGTTAAGCGATACGGTTTTTTCTTTATTGTTAGGTTGGGTATATTTTAATTTAAGTATGTGGTTTGCAAATAGTTATGAACAAATTAAAAACCGTTTATATTAAGACTATAGGTTGTCAGATGAACCAATATGATTCATCCCGTTTATTAGATTTATTATTTAAGATCTATGGAACGACAACAACAGATATTCCAGAAGAGGCAGATTTGTTGCTATTAAATACTTGTTCAATTCGTGAAAAAGCGGAAGAAAAAGTTTTTTCTGATTTAGGCAGGTGGAGAATGTTAAAGCAAAAGCGTCCAGAAGTAATAATTGGAGTAGGTGGGTGTGTGGCAAGCCAAGAGGGGGCTAATATTCTAAAAAGGGCACCATACGTTGATGTTATATTCGGTCCTCAAACATTACATAAATTACCACAATTAATTAATGTTGCTATGCAATCTCGTAAATCTCAAATTGATATTTCATGGGATGCAATTGAAAAATTTGATAATTTACCAGAACCAAAAGTTGATGGTCCTTGTGCGTATTTATCTATTATGGAAGGATGTAATAAATACTGTAGCTTTTGTATTGTACCGTATACTAGGGGTTATGAAGTAAGTCGTAAATTTGAAGATGTGCTCATAGAGGCATGCCATCTTGCAGAAAACGGCGTGAAAGAATTAACATTGTTGGGACAAAATGTTAATGCGTATAAAAGCTACAAATCCAATGGAGAAGTGGTGGATTTAGCAATATTATTACAATATATTGCTGAAATTGATGGGATTGAGCGGCTTAGGTTTATGACATCTCATCCCAAAGAATTTACAGATAATTTAATTGCAGCATTTAAATTTATTCCTAAATTAGCTAATCATTTGCATTTACCGATTCAGAGCGGATCGGATATTATTTTAAATAAAATGAAACGAGGATATAGTGCATTAGAGTATCAAGAAAAAATTAACAAATTAAAAGCTATTAGACCAAATATTTCTGTTTCTTCAGACTTTATTGTTGGTTTTCCTGGCGAAACTGATAAAGACTTTAATGCTACTTTGAACATAATAGCTGCTATAGGTTTTGATAATTCATATAGTTTTATCTATAGTAAGCGGCCTGGTACTCCGGCTGCAAATTATATAGACGATGTTTCATTAGATATAAAAAAACAGCGTTTAAATATTATTCAAGAAATTATTTTACAGAATACTTTATCTATTGGTAATTCTATGATTAACACTATACAAAAAGTAGTAGTGGCTAATGTTTCCACTAAAGATCCTAAGCTATTATGTGCTCGTACAGAAAATAATAGATTAGCTACATTTGTTGGGGAAAAAAATTTAGTTGGTAAATTGGTTGACGTTAAAATTATAGAAAGCTTACCAAATAGTTTGCGTGGGACTATTCAGGAATCACTTGTATTAGCTTGAAATAATTAAAGTTAATTTTTTAATTTGTATTATATTAATATTATATGGTAATACGGTTACAAAATTGAAAAAACAGGTTAATTATCACAAGATAGCCCTTAAACCATTTAATAATAAACGGTTATTTAGTTTGTGTGGTCAATATGATGAAAATATTCGTTATATAGAACAATGTTTAAAAGTAGAAATTATTAATCATGGTAATTTATTTGAAGTAATTGGTACAGGAGACATACCAAATCTAGTAATAGATTTATTGAAAGATTTATATTTAGAAACGCAGAATTTACAACAAGAATATCTTACTAAAGCTAAGGTTCATTTGAATATACAAAATATTATGCAAAAAACAGACAATAATACTGCTAAAACTCATGGTATGTTGAAATTATATAATAATAACCAGCAGCAATATATGCAAAATATTTTACATAATGATGTTAATTTTGGTGTTGGACCTGCGGGTACCGGTAAAACTTTTTTAGCGGTAGCCTGTGGGGTGCTTGGGTTACAACAGCATAATTTTAAGAAGATAGTTCTAGTACGTCCAGTAGTTGAAGCTGGCGAACAATTAGGGTTTTTACCAGGAGATTTGGCACAAAAAATTAATCCATATTTACAACCATTATATGATTCTTTGAACGAATTATTAGGTTTTGGGAAAGTTGAAAAATATTTGCAACAACAGATAATAGAAATTGTACCACTGGCATATATGCGTGGTAGAACATTAAACGATGCATTTATTATTTTAGATGAAGGGCAAAATGCAACTGTTGATCAAATGAAAATGTTTTTAACCAGGTTAGGATTTAATTCTAAGGCTGTTATCACTGGAGATGTTACCCAGATTGATTTACCAAGAATAAAATCATCTGGCTTGCAACATGCCATAGATTTGTTACAAAATATTGACAATATTAGCATAACATATTTTCAATCCAAAGATGTAGTGCGTCACCCATTAGTTAAAGAAATTATCAATGCATATTCTAATTGCTCTAATGTTACAACTAAAGAGATACAATGACTATTGAATTAGAGTTACAGATTGCAACTAATACTAAAACTTTACCCCATCCTTCTCAATTTAAAGAATGGGTTGGGGTGGTTTTTTCTAATAACAACATTACTGCAAAACACTTAGATAATTTAGAGCTTACTATTAGAATAGTAGATCAAGAAGAAATTATTGATCTCAATTATCGTTATCGTCATAAAAAAGGATCAACTAATGTGTTATCTTTTTCTGGATATCTTGTTGAATCCGTTGAAGATGGGTTAGAATACAATGTTTTGGGAGATATTGTGATTTGTGCTGCAGTTGTAGAATACGAAGCTAAAAAACAAAATAAAGAATTATTGTCGCATTGGGCTCATATGGTGGTGCATGGAATTTTACATTTGTTAGGTTATGATCACGAAAATGAACAAGAAGCCGATATTATGGAAAATATGGAAATTATTTTAATGCATCAATTAGGGTTTGAGTCTCCGTATAAAGATCGTGGGTAAATGATTCGCCCACGATAATCCTGACTATGTTATGGTTATTTTCTAGGGGTTTTTTTAATTTGATTTACCAAATATTGTGCTAGCATCGGAATCGGTCTACCACTAGCATGACGGTTGATTTTTCCTTCAGAGTAATAAGCAGTTCCTGCGATATCAAGATGTGCCCATTTATAGTCTGTTGCAAATTTTCCTAAAAAACATGCAGCTGTTATGCTTCCAGCATAAGGGCTATTACCAATGTTAGCAATATCTGCAATATCGCTATCTATTTGTTTATTATATTCTTCGGTCATTGGTAATTGCCAAACTTTATCGCAGCTAGTTATGCCTGCAATTGTTAAGTTATTTACTAATTCTTGGTCATTACTAAATAAACCACTGTAATGTTGCCCCAAAGCCGCAGCACATGCACCGGTTAAAGTTGCGATATCGATAACTGTTTTGGGGTTAAATTTTTTACAATAAGTTAATGCTTCGCACAAAATTAATCGACCTTCTGCGTCGGTATTTAAAATTTCTACAGTTATGCCAGACATGGTAGTCACCACATCGTCAGGGCGACTAGCGTGTCTACCTGGCATGTTTTCAGCTGTGGCTATTATTCCTACGATATTTAAATTAAGTTGCATTTCGATAGCAAAGTTAATTAATCCTAATACAGTTGCAGCTCCACACATATCATATTTCATACCCATCATCGAATTAGCAGGTTTTAAAGAATTACCACCGGTATCAAAAGTTATACCTTTGCCGATCAAGACAATTGGCAAGTGTTTGGTATCATTTTTAGATGGTTTTGATCCTTTATAGCCTTTATATTCTAAGCAAATTAATTTTGGCGGTTGTAGGCTTCCTTGGGCTACCGACAAAAATGCTCCCATATTTAATTTTTCTAAATCTTTTTTCTCTAAAATAGTTAATTTTATTTTGGATGATTTTTTGCTTAGATCAATTGCTGATTTTGCCATAAAATTTGTATTACAAATGTTTGGTGGGGTGTTGGCAAGATCTTTAGCTAATTTACAAGAAGTGCTGACAGCTAAAGCTTGCTGCAGTGCTAAATTTGCTACCGACATGAATTTATTGTCGATAATAAAATCAATGTTATTGACTTTGTTTTTATGATTTTTCTTAGATTTATAATAATCAAAATTATAAGAACTGTTTTGAATAGTTATAATTGTTTGATATATTTGCCAATCAAAAGATCTGTTTGGTACCTGGCAGTTATTGATGCATAAAGTGGCGTGATTAATATTATGTTTGCCGAGGCTAGTTGCAATATTTTTAATCATATCAATAAATTGAAAATCTGATAGTATATTTTGTTTCCCAGTGCTAACTAGTAATAATCTATTAGCTGCTATACCTGGTACGTTAAACAATAAAATAGATTTATTAATACTAATTTCTGTCAATAATTCTTCTTGGTTTAAAATTTTATTAAGATATTCAATAGTGTTTTTAGCAAAGTTTAGTTTAGATAAACAGCTTGTAGTACAAATTATACAATCAGCAGTCACATTTGATATGTTAGCCTTAGAACTTGATTTTAATTGAAATTTCATAATTGTCTCACATTCATGTAAAATAATTTAAATTGTTAAGAGAATTATAATGCTACTCGTTAAAAAGTATATAACCAAAGAATTATTGTTGCATTTTATTGCCATAATTGGGTTGCTTTTTTTTATCTCTATCAGTAATAAATTTATTGGATTATTAGCTAAAGTTGCAAGCGGTAAGTTGCCTTTTTTCATGGTTTGCAAAGTTATGGTATTATCAAGCCCAGAAATATTGGGATTATTGATGCCGTTGAGTTTGTTTATCGCCACTTTGTTTGTAGTTAGCAAACTATACGCAGAAAACGAAATAGTAGTGTTATTTGCATCAGGATTAAGTTGGAGTTTTTTGATAAGCACCACGATCATGATTGCAATTTTAGTAGCTGTGGTAACTTCTGTGTTGACTTTGTGGGCATCTCCGTTATTGATTGAAGCAAGAGAAATAATGCTCAATAAAGGTCAGTCGATTGGAGTTATTAATTCTATAATACCTGGCCATTTTCAAGTTATTAACGATGGTAAACAAGTTTTTTATGTTGGGGATGTTGATAATAATAAAGTAAATAATATATTTATTGCAACGATGGGCGGCAATAATGGTAGTAATTTAGTTATTACTGCTAAATCTGGCAACATAGAAACATTAGCAGACCAGGATAGTAGTTTTTTAATTTTGCAAAATGGGCGTAGATATTCTGGTGTGGTTGGATCTCGTAATTTTTCTATAATTGATTTTGATGAATATGGTAGAGAGCTTATGCCCAAGACCGCCGAAGTATCAAATTTATATAGAGTAAAAAAAACTAAAGATATTTGTAATTCTAAGATCCCTGGTGAAAAAGCTGAATATGAGTGGCGATTAGCAATGCCAATCTCGGTAATTATTTTAGCTGTATTGGCGGTTGGCTTAGCAAAAGTAGCTCCTAGGCAGGGTAGATTCGCAAAATTCTTACCAGCTATTTTGCTATACATAATATACTGTAACTGTATGCTGTTTATGCGTAGGCTGGTTGCGACTAATGCAATTAATGAGATCCTGGGGATATGGGTAGTGCACTTAGTATTTTTTATATTAGGTATTTTGTTATTGTTACAATCTAGCGGCTGGTTAGCTTATGTTCACAAGAAATTTTTCACTTTAAAATAATATAAATATTATGCGAATTATTACTAATTATATTGGGTTTAATTTATTAAAAGGTATTTTGCTGGTTGCGGTTTTATTGTTAGCAGTTGATTTGTTTTTTTATTTTATTAATGAATTAAAGTTTGTTGGGACAGGTAATTATACGCTATTGGCGGCTTGTGAATTTGTCGTGATGACTATTCCTAGAAAACTATATGCCATGTCACCATGGTCCGCATTAATAGGCTCTTTATTGGTTCTTGGATCCATGGCTAAAAATTGTGAATTATTGTTTATGCGTACTGTTGGGGTATCTGCTAATAGAATTGCGTTATACGGTGGTTGTTATGTGTTATTGTTTACGGGGATAATTTTTATTTTTGGAGAGTTGTTGGCTCCAAGAATAGAATTATTTGCACAAACAAAAAAAACCTTGGCTTTAAGCCAAGGTAACACTATATATACATCTTATGGTACCTGGATCAGAACTCAAAATAAATTTATTCATGTAGCAAAAGTGCAAGATCATAATACTTTACAAGATATTACTATTTATGAATTTGATGACAATTTAAAATTAAAAAGATCTAGTTTTGCTGAAATAGCTGAATTAATTAGTTCGGAAAATTCTAATAGCTGGTGGGAACTAAGAAACATTATTATAACTGATTTTAATGAATTAATTAATAATACATCAGGGATAGATAATAAATCTAATGGTATTCAATTAATAAAATTGTCCAATAAAAAAGAACAAAATTTGTTAGATTTGAATATTTTAAGAACAGCTAATATTAAACATCTAGAACGTTTATCGATAAATAATTTATCTAGAGTAATCAAAGACAGGATTGCTAATAATTTAGTGGTTATTGATTATAAAGTTGCTTTTTGGAAAAAAATTGTGCAACCTTTTTCTATCTTAATAATGAGCTATTTGGCTGTGCCTTTCGTTCTTGGACCATTACGTTCTTGTTCACGTGGGTTAAGGTTATTAGTTGGGGTGGCATTGGGGGCTAGTTTTTATTTGTTAAATGCTTTGTTTGGTCCATTAGTTACGGTTATCGATTTTCCAGCAAGTATTGCAGCTATACTACCACCGATAATTTTTTTGTCATTAGCTATATATTTATCAATAAAAGCTTAAATATTAATTTTATTTGCTTGATTATGTTACAATAAAAAACATTAATAAAAAAATAGGACATATTATGCGTCACAGCGGTAGAAGTAATGCTGATTTACGATCGATTTCGATTACTAAAGATTATACTAAGTATGCCGAAGGTTCAGTATTAATAGAATATGGAGATACCAAGATTTTGTGTAATGCAAGTGTTATCCAGGGTGTGCCGAAGTTTTTAAAAGGCAAAAATCAAGGCTGGGTAACTGCTGAATATGGTATGCTACCTAGGGCAACGCATGATAGGATGCAAAGAGATGCATCGCGTGGTTCTATTCCAGGTCGCACTATGGAAATTCAAAGATTAATTGCTAGATCATTAAGAGCAGCAGTAGCATTAAATGAATTACCAGAATATACCATAACGGTTGATTGTGATGTGCTTCAAGCAGATGGTGGTACAAGAACTGCTAGTATTACTGGTGGATGTATCGCACTTTATCAAGCAATAATGGGTATGCAAAAAAATGGTTTAATATCATCCTCTAAAAATCCATTTAAAGAATTAATAGCTTCGGTATCGGTTGGGATCTATAACAACGACATAATTTTAGATTTAGATTATTTAGAAGATTCTAAAGCTCAAACCGATTTAAATGTTGTGATGAATGAATCAGGTAAATTTATTGAAGTTCAAGGTACTGCCGAATCTAAAGCATTTTCTATGGAAGAATTATCTGCGATGTTAAAATTAACTACCAACGGTATTAGTAATTTATTTATTAAGCAAAAATTATGTTTGGGTATTAGTTAGTATTTAAAGTACGCATAGCCTTTAACACCATTAATGCTTCGTGTAATTGGTAATCTTTGTTTATTAATGGAATTTTGTTTTTTACAGATATTTTTGGATCGATTGCTTGGTTGTTTAATTCACGGTTGTTGGGTTGATTTTGATTGGTTTCTGGATCTTGATTGCTGCGTAATAAATGTCCTTGGAGATCAGATTCTTTGATTGATATAATATCTTGATCTTTATTATCTATTGGAATATGTATTTTCTCTACTTCAATATCAGGAGTTATGCCGGTTGCTTGTATAGA
Organism: Francisellaceae bacterium UBA6186; assembly: GCA_002422785.1. Classification (GTDB taxonomy): domain Bacteria; phylum Pseudomonadota; class Gammaproteobacteria; order UBA6186; family Azoamicaceae; genus UBA6186. Next base: position 20,274 of record DITK01000052.1, on the reverse strand, counting down.
TCTGCCTGATGGCGTGTAATATAGTGCGGTTGTTAGTTTTAACCCACGATTTTCTTTGAGTGTCAATACCGTTTGTACCGATCCTTTACCAAATGATTTCGTTCCTAAAATAATTGCACGTTTATGATCTTGTAATGCACCGGCTACAATTTCTGAAGCTGATGCAGAACCACTATTAATTAAAACCACTATTGGTAAATTATTTAAGATATCTTTGCCTTTGGCGTATTCTTTTATTTCAGATTTAGCTAGACGTCCTTTAGTGTATACAATTAAACCATCATAATTTAAATGATCTTTATCTAAAAAAGTATTAGCTATTGCGATTGATGCTTCAAATATTCCGCCAGGATTATCTCTTAAGTCTAATATTAAACCATTTAATTGATTGCCAACAGATTTTTTAATAGATCTTAATTGTCTGATAAATTCGTCGCCGGTATCGTTTTGAAATTGTGATATTCTTATATAAGCGTTATTGTTTTCTAAAATTTCATGTTTGACACTTTGTACATTGATAACTTCTCTCGTTACTTTGATTTTTAAAGGTTTAGCGATGTTTTTTCTTAATATAGTAAGATCTATACTAGTTCCAGGTTTGCCACGCATTAAATCTACAGTTTCTCTTAATGGTATGCCACGTATTGCGGTATCATTTAACCGAATTATTAAATCCCCAGCTTCAACACCGGCTCTCTTAGCTGGAGTATCATCTATGGGTGTTATCACTCTAATAAAACCATCTTCCATAGTAACCTCTATGCCTATGCCGCCAAATTTTCCAGTAGTACTTACTTTTAAATCTGCAAATTCATCTGTGTCTAAGTAGGCAGAGTGAGGATCTAATCCCGTTAACATACCACGAATAGCATTATTAAATAAAACAGCATCTTCTACTGGGTTAACATAATAATTTTTAATATTCTCTAAAACTGTAGTAAATCTATGGAGTTCATCAATTGGCAGTTTATTAGTAGAGTTTTTGTTGTTTGCATAACATGCCAAGTTGGTTGCAAATAATATTAGTAACAAGCCACTAGTCAGAATTGATTTTCTATATTGCAACATATTAAATTATTCCTAGATTAATATCCCTAGATTAAGTTTTTATTATTTATAGATTATAATCCTTAAATCTTTCCTATGCTAACCTATGCTAAAATATTACAATCAATTAGCATTTTTGGTTATAAAACTAATAAACTATTGCCAGTCATTACTGTTGGTTTTTCTATTCCGAGTAACGCTAAAATTGTTGGAGCTATATCTTGTAAGCTATGTTGTTGTTTTTTATTTAATGTTGCGGTTTTAGATCCAATATAGATAAAAGGAACTGGAAAATTAGTGTGAGAAGTTAAGGGCTGTTGGTTTTTAACATCATACATTAATTCAGCATTACCATGATCTGCCGTTATAATTAAATCAGTATTAGTTGTTTTTATTGAGGTAATAATTTTTGCTAAACATTGATCTAAAGTTTCTATAGCAGTAATAGTTGCATCTATATTTCCAGTATGTCCGACCATATCAGCGTTGGCAAAATTACATACAATTAAAGCATATTGTTGTTGATTAATGGCATTTATCAGTGTTTTAGTTATTGCCACAGCGCTCATTTGTGGTGCTAGATCGTAGGTTTTAACTTTAGGTGATGGAATTAAAATTCTGTCTTCTAGCGGCAAGCAAGTTTCTTTGCCACCATTAAAAAAAAAAGTAACATGTGGATATTTTTCGGTTTCTGCAATTTTCAATTGAGGCAATTGTTTAGATGCAATATAAGCACTTAGTACATTTTCCAATTCAATTGGCGGAAACACGATATCAGCAGCTATATCTGCTGAATATTTAGTAAAAGTCAATAATTTGATTTTTGGAAATTTATCTCTCACAAATTTAGAAAAATTTTTTGTGGTTAAAGCCTCAGATAATTGACGTGTTCTATCTGTTCTAAAATTATAAAAAATCACTAAATCCCCGTCGTTTATTGTGGGTGATTGATTAATTCTAGTTGGAGAGACAAATTCATCTGTTTCCAAACGGTCATAGGCTTGTTGTAGACCGTCTAGTGCAGTTTTGGCACTGAAATTTTCAGTACCACAAGTTAATAAATCATATATTTTTTTTGTTCTTGCAAATCTATTATCACGATCCATGGCAAAAAATCGCCCACTTATCGAGGCGATGTTAGTATTAGTTTTTTCCAGTTCACTTAAATATTTTGCAGCACTTTTGGGCGGGGTATCTCTGCCATCTAAAAATGCGTGTACAAAAATATTATTATTATAATTATTATGAGCGTTAATCATCTTTAATAAAGCATATAAATGAGATTTGTGGCTATGAATACCGCCGTCTGATAGTAATCCTAAAATATGAATATTTTTTTTCAGGTTAAGCACAGTGGTAATATTTTTGAATAAGGTTTTATTATTAAAAAAATTTTGCTTACTGTTTTTGGGACTGTTTATTGATTTGTTTATTCTAACCAAATCTTGTTCAATTATTCTACCCGCCCCAATCGTCATATGACCAACTTCTGAATTTCCCATTTGACCATCCGGCAAACCTACGCTGCTACCACTAGCTGCTATTTTGGTGTTGGTAGTGGTTTTTATTAAATTATCCCAGGTTGGAGTGTTAGCTGCAGCTATCGCATTATAATGTGTAGCTGAGTTTTCGCCCCAACCATCTAAAATTATTAATACCGCCTTAGCGGCTAGCGATTTTTTATTATGTTTTGTCATATAAATTATGCTAGCATAGGAGCATTAGGATTAAAAAGAGAAATATAAAATATGATTAATAATATTATAAATTTTATCAGCCATAATTTAATGTTAAGTATTATTTTTGTTTTAGTGGTGCTGATATATGTCTCATTTGAGTTGTTTAATTGGCTATCTGGTGGTAAAGTAGAAAATAAAATTTCTGTAGTACAATTGGTCATGTTATTTAATCATGATAATGCTTTAATTATTGACATAAGACCAGAGGCAGCATATAACTTAGGCCATATAGTGGATGCAATTAACATGTCGGCGGTTGATTGTAATAGCGAACATAAAATAATTAAATCTAATTCTAGCCGACCGATAATTATAGTGGATGAACACGGTAAAGATGCAGCAGTTTGTTGCTCTTTGTTGCTTAAATCAGGAGTTAAACAAGTATTATATTTGCATGGTGGTCTAGAATCTTGGCGAACTGACAACATGCCACTCGTAATCAGTAATATAAAAAATGATGTTAGAGCAGAAAATATAATTATTTATACCAAAGATTCTTGTCCCTATTGCTTGAGTGCTAAAAATTTATTACGTAGTAAAGGTTTTTCATACCGAGAAATTAAAGTTGCTGGTGTAGATACCAAAGAATTTATAGAAATGACACGTTTAAGTAGTGGTTTGCAAACAATGCCTCAAATATTTATTAAAAATAGGCATATTGGTGGGTTTGATGCGCTAAAAGATTTAAACGATAAAGGTGAATTAGATAAAATGTTAAAAAAAGTTTAATATTTTGTGCTAAGTTGTAATTAAGTCAATGATTTCTGTAATAGTTTACATGCACTGTTTAGTTTTGGTTAAATTTCAAGCGGAGAAAAAGTAACATGAAAGATTTTAAAAGTATATTAGGAAAAAAAGATAAAGATAAAAAAATTGTTCAACTGTCTAACCCGAAAGAAGAGCATGAAAATAATACTGAGCACAAAAAAGTTGACTCATCTAAAGGTGCTAGTCAAAATAAAGATGTTGAACCAGCTAATTTAACTATTCATAGTATTTTTGTAAAAGACATTTCTTATGAAGCACCGGCTACTCCGCAAGCATTTTCTATGCCTTGGGAACCACAAGTAAAATTTGATATTCAAGTAATGCGTAGAGTAATAGATCAAGCAGCAGGATTACACGAAGTAGTGTTACACACCACTATTTCTACCAAATTAAAAAACAAAAATGCAACCGATACAGCCTCTAAAGAGCAGCAAGAACAAGAGATAGTAGCATTTTTAATTGATATTAAGCTTGCTGGAATGTTTACTGTTAAAGGGCTACAAGATTTACAGTTAGATAGAGTGTTATCAACGACTGCCCCAACGATTTTATTTCCTTATGCTGCGGAATCTGTGGCTTCATTAGTAACTAGAGGTGGATTTCCTCAATTTATTTTGCCACCAATTGATTTCGCCACTCTGTATCAGCAACGTCTAGACAGTCAAAAAGACGGTACCGATACCAATAAGGTTAATTAATGTCATTTGCATTTAGTAGTTTAGGGTAGTTTGACAGAGTAATGGAATAGTTTATTTATGATAGCGGTACTTGGAGCGGGAACCTGGGGGACAGCACTTGCTATAGTTTTAGCAAAAAATTGTCCACAAGAAAACATTTTGTTTTGGGGCCGTCATAATTATATTAATTATTTCCCAGATATTACATTGCCTAGCAATATTGAATTTACTACTGATTTATTTGCGGTGATAAAACAATCCAGCGATTTATTAATAACTGTCCCTAGTAGCGGTTTCAGTGATTTGATAGATCAAATAAAGCCATATATAGATCTCAAACAACATAGAATTTCTTGGGCTACCAAAGGAATGGACGCAGTCACCAATAAATTTTTTAGTCAAATTGTTACTGATTTATTAGGTGAAGATCTACCAATTGCGGTATTATCTGGTCCAAGTTTTGCTAAAGAAGTAATTCATGGATTACCAACAGCGGTTGTGGTTGCATGTCACGAGAAAGATCAATTATTTGCTAATGATTTAATAAAAAAATTAAATTGTAAAACATTTAGAGTTTATATAAATAATGATTTAATTGGAGTACAGCTAGGCGGTGTATTTAAAAATGTTTTAGCGGTGGCAACTGGTATATGTGATGGGTTAGGTTTTGGAGCTAATACTAGAGCGGCATTAATTACTAGAGGATTGGCAGAAGTATTGCGTTTAGCAGACAAATTAGGTGCCAAGAGCCAGACTTTGATGGGATTATCTGGGGTTGGTGATATATTTTTAACTTGTTCTGATAATCAATCGCGCAATCGTAGGTTCGGTATGTTGTTAGCCACGGGCATTACTATTGAACAGGCTAAAATAGAGATCGGTCAAGCAATAGAAGCGTTAAACAATATAGAAACGCTATATAGATTAGCTATGTATCATAAGATAGATATGCCAATAGTGGTATCAACTTGGCAAATATTGCATCAAGAAATATCATTAAGGCAAGCAGTAGAAGACCTATTAATTAGGGATCCACAGGTCGAGTATATTTAAAATCAATATTTTAAGTTAACAATTATACAAAATCAAAAAAATGTTTGAAAATAAGCTATCCTTTAATGTAAAGTTCTTTATACTGTTTTAATTAAATCAAGGTTAACAAGGAGAAATCGTATTATGAAAAGTTTATTAAACACATTATTTGTTTGTTTATTGACTATATCTTCTATTTCATTGGCTAGTTGCTGTTGTCCTCCAAAACATGGTCATTCAACACACCATAATGAACATAGCAAAATGCATCATGAACATGGCGATAAATAATTTAAAATAATAATTATAATCATTAAGCTGTAAAAGCCAAGGTTAATACTTGGCTTTTTGCGTTTATGGATCTTGTTAATGATTATATTCCTATCTAGACCTAGCTCACAAATTTGCAATAAATAATAGTTAAGTTAAGCCAGCATAGATTATGGCCGATGCTATAATTAAGTTAATAATACGAGATTAACTTAATTAACTAATTTACAATAATAAATTATTATAAAAATTATTATAACAACGAGGCCAGGCATGAAAAATACCATAATAAATATTGCTAATCTTTATAAATTCCAAAAAAATAAGAATCAAAATATAAGTTTTCCAGCAATAGATGTTGTTATGGAAGTATTAGCCGAGCTTGTGGTGATTAGTGAATATGGTAGTTATGGTAAAGATCTAATTAATTTAACTAATGACTTACCTCACAAAATAGAAGCGGCTATGAATGATAGCGGCGATTGGTCCGCCGAGATGAAGCAGTCGTTTTTAGATATAGTTCTTCCACAATTAAAGCAACTTCAAGTTGCTGGTGTTAACGATAAGACGACTATTGAAGAACTTCCAGTAATATTAAAAAAACATATTGCAACATGTTTGATTGCAACAACTAAAAAACAAGCAGAACTTGCGGGTCAAGAAGCAAATGAGTTATATAAAAAAATCCCGGAGATAGTGCAAGATGCTAATTTACAGCAAACTTTGGCAGCTGCTTTTGAGGATACCAAACAGTTATGCTTATCTGCCAAAACATGCGAGTATTCAGCTGAGGCTATCTTGTCTTTGCCATCTCAAGATGGTGGTGAAATAACAGAAGTTATAACTACAAAGGTGGCTGATTTAAGCAAAGAAGTAGCAGTCACTTTAACAGCAGTCCAAGGTACTATTGGCAAACATTTACAATCAATTGCAGCAGCTATAGAAAAAGAGCAAAAAGCAAAATCAGCTGCAACAGGTTCGGATGATGAAAAAATTATAAAAAAAGCCAGATCTGAACAAACAATATTCAATCTAAAAAAGATAACAGAAGATCTACAAAAAAAACAAACAGAATTAAATAGTATAGCAATAATGGACCAGGTTACACTTGGTATGCAAGGTACCACAGAATCACTTAAAAATATTTTGAAAGAACAGAAAAAAATATCTGAACAATTATTTACTGCAGCTAAATTTGTTCACGAAAGTGCTATAAAAGAAAAAATTTATACAAGTGATTTACCTGATGCAGTAGTAGAGTTGGGCAGTAAAAGTTTTGGTTTGGCAAATTTATTTCAGTTAGATACTAATGAACCAAATACAGCAAATATAGATATATTTGTTGATAAATTCAATGTTGATCTAGATGGCAATGATACTTTAGATAAACAACAGATCCCAACTGTTGATAAATTAAGAGACGCAGTTACCGATGCGGTCGTAAGCAAATTTGTAGAAACTATCGGATTAGATATTGAAGCATCAGCACAACAAGCAAATCAAGAGTTCAAAAATAATTTGACTGAAGCATTAAACGCTGTGGGGGAAAAATTACTTTCAGATCTTGAACAGGAAGAAGCAAATAATAGAGCTAATATCTCTATTGACATGGAACAACGAGCACATAGTTTATTTGCAGACATATCTAAAGATATTGCAAAAACATCATTGTTAGAGCAAGAAGAATTCGGCAGAAGTGAACTAAATAAAAGCATGGATCAAGATTTTGCTGCTATGTTAGAGAGAGAATCCCATAATAAGCAGGAGGCGATACGAAAAGATGCTACATCTAAGATCCAAGAATATTTAATACAACTTGCCGCCTGCACCACACCTGAAGCAATCCAGGCTCTTGATAGTCTAAAAACACCAATACAAGGTTTATTAACTGAAGCGACATCAGAGACGATTAAAGCTATATTTACAGAAGTTGCAGATAACCCAAACCTTGGTACATTTGCTCACTTAAAAGAAAAAGCACAAAATATTAACAAGCATGAAGCTGGCGTAGGATTTTTAGGAGATATTGAAGCAGCATTTAACGCAAAACTAGAACTTGCTCAGCAAAAAGCAAACGAAGTTCTTCAGGTTATTACGCATGCTAATGAATTACAAAATGCGGCAGAACATGCCACACAATCCTCGCAAGTAGACCAAATGGCACGGCTTGCTAACGATCTTCCACATATAATGGACAATATTGTTGATAATCTGCCGGCAGGTGCCCAAAGTTTTTTTTAGCAACTTTGAATACCGGCCTATCAGGGATGATGATACCACCAGCAACATTATCAGAAGAGTATAGGCCAGGGATGCTTTTATCTAAATTTAATGTTACAGATCCTAATAAAATCGATTCTATAGAGGAAGCACAAGAATATATAATTGCTTATGCTGATAAATTAAACTCTGATGCCGCAAGATTAAAATATTATACAGCAGAAAAAGTTGAAGCAAGAGATTATTTTATTGCAAGACTAACAAAAGTTGGAGCTAAGAGTTTTATGCCACGAAAATTACAGAAATCAAATCTAGCAACTTTTGCTTGGCAAGATTTTAAACAAGAACAATCAAGAAGTATTGAAAAATTGAGTAAAGAAATATCAGCAGTAGACTTGAAGAAAAAACTTAACACAAAACAAGATAAACAAAAAATATCAGCAACAAAATTGGCGCAAGAATCAAAATTTGGAGTGTATCAAGGTTGGGTTTGGGAAAATGATAAGCAAGATCATCATAAATTTTATTTGGTTAATAACGAACATCCATCTAAAACAATTACAGTTTATTATGATCCAGCTAAGGGTTATATAGATATAACAACCACTAAAAATAATATGAAAGATTATATAACTCTGGCAATTATGTTGGAAATTGCAAGAAATATTCAAAGATATAGTAATAGCAACCAAAAAATCAAAACTTTAGGGCTGAATGATCATTCTAGTGATAACCTGGAGATTATGGGTAAAATAGGCGAAGGGATACAAGCTTTAAATATGGGAGTGGGGAAAGCAAAGTCGCCACAAGATAAACATAAAAAAATAGAACTTCATTAATGTGTATATACATAAAATAATGCATAATTAGGAACTATTTCAAGCAAAACCAAGTCTTTATATATAATTAGATGAATTATTATATATTGGAGCAAGGTTAATGAGCGGCTTTCGGAATCCAACACAAGATGACGTTATAACATTTATTAAAAATGCTATTAATAAATATATTTACGAACATATACAAAGTGAAATTGATAGCAAAAAAAAACTTGTGATTTATGATCCAGATAGAACAATAGAAGTTTTACGAAAAAAATTAACTGAAGAAAACAACAAGATATTGCTAACTTATAAAAAACAATTAAAACCAAGTGAATTAAAAAAAATTTTATCTCATCAAGAACAACTAGAATTAACTGAAATCAAAAAATCTTCAGAAGTTATCGAGAAAACAGAACCACCATATCGATCAAAACAAGATCAAGAAAAATTAAAAAAATTCAACACAAGAAAAGATGAGATATTAAATGCAGCTAAAGATAAATTAGCCACACAGTATAACCAATCGCATTTGGCAGACATGAAAGCAGAAATAGATGGAAAGAAAAAACAATTATTAATTAAGGCCAATCAAGAATTAACAAGAAAATTGCAAATTTTACAGAGAAAAACAGATTTTAAAGATCACATGTTGAAAGTGATAAATTTGTTTAGCAAGTATGCTATTAGACAACTACGTCATGTTGATATACGTGATAGTAATATGGTAAGTATGCGCAAAGACGCAGAATATTCATACAAAAAAATTAGAGGTATTTTCCAAAAAACATTTACAATAAAAACAGTGGGCGGCTTAGGTGGTAATCCTATATTAAATGACGAAGATTTTAATAATTTGTTTAATGAAATTATGAAAAAATTAACTACAGATTTTGCACAATATGCATCAATTTTAGGTAACCCTAGTGATGAAGCAATAGATTCTACTAGAACGGATGATATTGATTTTACTGCTACGATGGATATCGAAGGTCTTGTTGCTACTAATTATCCTTCAAGATCTAGTGCTGTAACTTCTGATAAAACAGAATATTACAAATCATTAATAAACAAAACGATAGTTTTAGCTAAAAAAAAACAGCATCAAGCCAGTGTAACTGCCACAATAGAAACAAATCAAGAAAAATCTCAACCTAATATAGATGCTGCAATAACTACAATAGTGGATCTTTTAAAAACGGCAACTGTTGTTTCTTTGCCAGATGAGCTGGTGTTAAATTTAGAAAAAATTAATAATCAATTACCATCAGATAGCAATCAGCAAGATGATGATCTCCCAGTGGATATTGCAACTTTTGAAGAGATTGGCATAGCGTTAGCACAATTATCAAATAGGAGTCATTGGTCGCAAGACTTGGAAGTAACTGAATTAGATGATGATCCGTTGGAAGGTAATAAAAATAATTACAGTTTGAATATGGCCGCAAGCTCATCTAGCGTTAATTTGTTAGATTTATTAAAAGAAGTTGTTGAAACCCAAGTAATTGCAGAAATATCTGCCAAAGACATAAATAATACTAGTGTTACGGTATTAAGAGATAAATATGTGGCATCTATACAACAACAGCTAACAGAAAATCTTCAACAACCCAATATCGCAGTGATTTCAGATTTAGTTACCAAATTGGTAGATAACTGTTCTTTCCCATTATATCTTGGTAGTAATTTATTATTAGGTGATGATCTAGAAAGCATTGTTGCTATATTTAAGCCATCACAGACAAGAGGTGCTATTTCTGTAACAACTGGTAAACAACAAGCTCCAGACATTGTGACTATAAGTGTCACTATTTTAGAACATATTATTCAATTGTTTGAAAAATTTGATGATCCTGCAAAAATTACAGAGTATGTTGCTCCGGGAAGTGATTTTAATAAAAGTATGATTAATTTGCGAAAATATTTAGCACAGTTAAAAAATCCCCAACGAGGCATGAATATTACAGATACTTTAAATAATCTTATTAAAGATGTGAATAAGATTACTGCAATGTTAAATCCATATATTGATTTAACACAAGCTTTAGTAAGTTTAAATTTAATGGCCACTAATAGGTTTTTACCGGGTAATGCTAGTAGTGGAATCGAGCAATTATTATCTTTGTTGCAAGATCAAAACTCAGCTACAATAGTAATAGCTGAGTTTAATATAGAGAATCTATATAAATTAACAGACAATTCCAATGCAGCATTGTTATCGTTGTTGCTAAATTATGATATAGAAACATTACAAAACAAGCTTTTGCCGCAAGTTATAGGTACACCAAAATATCAAGCATTACAGGAATTAATCAATAAAGCCATAATAGACAAAGAATTAATAAATGGATTGGTTGAAAAAATAGTTAATATTATTACTCGTACTAACGATATTAATGCTGAAGTTGTTAAAGAAAATGATTCACTAGCTATACAGCCTAGATTAATTGAATTATCTAACGATCTACCTCACCAACTATCAAAGATCAATCTATCATTATGAAAATATGATTTGCATGATAGAGTAACTATGCAATATAATTCAAATGCAACAAGAATTGGTTAGCTCACTGATTTTTCTAGTGTCAAATAAACTAAAATAAATACATAAAAATAGGTATGGGTGTGAAGAAACAAAATCATAGTTACAATGCTGGTTCTATAGAGGTGTTAACAGGATTAGATCCTGTAAAAAAACGACCAGGTATGTATACCGACTTATCTAGGCCAAACCATTTAGCACAAGAAGTAATTGATAATAGTGTTGACGAGGCGATGGCAGGTTTTGCTAACTGCATTAAAGTCATTTTAGATAAAGATGGTGCGGTAACTGTTATTGATAATGGTCGTGGCATGCCTTGCGATCTTCATCCAGAACACAAAATACCTGGTGTGGAGTTGATTTTAACTACTTTGCATTCAGGGGCGAAATTTTCTAATCAGGAGTATAAATTTTCTGGTGGTTTACATGGAGTTGGTGTGTCGGTAGTTAATGCATTATCGAAACGCTTAGAAGTAACTATTGTTAGAGATAATGTTTGTTATTATATGCATTTTATGCATGGGGAAAAAATTACTGGATTAAAAAAAACTTCTACTAAACAAAAAAGCAACCAAGATAAAGCTATCGGGATTGGGTTTGATCATGGCACTATGATTAAATTTTGGCCAGAAGCTAAGTATTTTGATTCACCGAAAATAATTGTGGATAAGTTAAAGCATTTGTTGCAAGCAAAGGCGGTATTATGTGCTGGTTTGCAAATAGAATTTAATGATATGCATAGTGGTGACAAGTATCATTGGCAATATCACAATGGTTTAGTTGAGTATTTGTTAGAAAATATTGAAAAAACAGCAATAGGATATTTACCAGAGCAGCCATTTTGTGGCTCTATTAGTGCATCGAGAGAAGAGGTAAGCTGGGGGATTGTTTGGGTACAAAATGCTCAAAATAATTTTCAAGAAAGCTATGTTAATTTGGTACCAACTATTCAGGGTGGAACTCATGTTAATGGTTTTAGGACTGGTTTATTAGAGGCGATGAGGGAATTTTGTGAAATTCAAAATTTATTACCTAAAGGCATAAAATTATCTACTGATGATATTTGGGATCATGCTAATTTTGTATTATCAGTAAAATTAATGGAAACCCAATTTTCTGGGCAAACAAAAGAAAAATTATCTTCCAGGGAATGTGCAACTTTTGTATCACTAGTATTGAAAGATAATTTTAGTTTGTGGTTAAATCAAAATGTTGTTCAAGCTAAACAAATTGCAGAATTAATTATAGAATCTGCTAAAAAAAGATCTTTACAAAACAAACAAATTGTTAGAAAAAAAATTTTATCAGTAGGTACTGCATTACCTGGTAAATTAATTGACTGTAGTTCCCAAGATGTAAGACAAACAGAATTATTTTTAGTGGAAGGCGATTCGGCTGGAGGTTCGGCTAAACAAGCTCGTGATAAAGAGTATCAAGCAGTTATGCCATTGCGTGGTAAAATTTTAAATACTTGGGAAGTATCTGGCACTCAAATTTTATCTTCCCAAGAGGTGCATGATATTTCGATTGCCATCGGCGTTGATCCTGGTAATGATTCTTTAACTAATTTACGTTACGGTAAGATTTGTATTTTAGCAGATGCAGATTCTGATGGTCGTCATATTGCAACATTATTATGTGCATTGTTTGTGCGGCATTTTAGAAAATTAGTAGCGGCGGGACATATTTTTGTAGCAATGCCGCCGCTGTTTAGAATTGATTGTGGTAAAAAAGTCTATTATGCATTAGATGAAGCAGAAAGATTAGGTATCATAGATAAACTTGGTGCCGAAAAATCTGCTAAAGTTAATATTCAACGCTTTAAAGGTTTGGGAGAAATGAATCCCATGCAATTACGAGAAACTACTATGGCACGCGATACCAGAAGGTTAGTCCAGTTGAGCATTGATTCTGATCAGCAAGCAGACAGTATGTTAGATATGTTGCTCGCCAAAAAAAGATCGCAAGATAGGCGTATATGGTTAGAGCAGAAAGGTAATTTGGTGGAAGTATAATATGCAACAAGATATTAACGAAAAACAATTAATTCAAGATTTTGTAGAAGAAGCGTATCTAGATTATGCAATGTACGTAATTTTAGATAGAGCTTTGCCGCATATAGGAGATGGTTTAAAACCAGTGCAAAGACGTATTGTTTATGCCATGTCAGAATTACATTTAAATTATCTAGCTAAACACAAAAAATCTGCCCGTACTATTGGGGATGTTTTGGGTAAATTTCATCCTCATGGAGAAACAGCTTGTTATGATGCTATGGTATTAATGGCGCAACCATTTTCATCTCGTTATCCATTAATAGAAGGCCAGGGTAATTTTGGTACTGCCGATGATCCAAAATCTTTTGCAGCAATGCGTTATACTGAAGCCAAATTATCTAAATATGCAGAGATATTGTTACAAGAAATAGAGCAAGGCGCGGTTGTTTGGGGTGATAATTTTGATGGTACCTTAAAAGAACCAAAAGTATTGCCAGCTAAGTTGCCGATGGTGTTATTAAATGGTACTACGGGAATTGCAGTAGGTATGGCAACAGATATTGTGCCGCATAATTTACAAGAAGTATCCGATGCATGTATTTATATGTTGAATCACAAGCATCCTGAGAGTATTACGGTTGAAGAATTATGTAAATATATTGTGGGACCAGATTTTCCAACTAAAGCTGAAATAATTACTACGCCAGAAGAATTATTAGATGTTTATAAAACTGGTTATGGCAGTGTTAAATCAAGGGCCGTTTATACTCAAGAAAAAGCAGGTATTGTTATAACTGCTCTGCCTTATATGGTATCTGGTGCTAAAGTTTTAAAACAGATTGCCGATCAAATTCATAGTAAAAATTTACAATTTATCACAGATTTAAGGGACGAATCTGATCATGCTAATCCCACTAGATTAATTTTAGTACCAAAATCTAGCCGTATAGATGTAGAGGCAGTAATGTCTCATTTGTTTGCAACAACTGAATTAGAAAAAAATTATCGAATTAATTTTAATATGATAGGTATTGATGGCAAACCGCAAGTCAAAAATTTATTGCAAATTTTAAGAGAATGGTTAGATTTTAGAGTGTCTTTTGTTAAACAACGGTTACAATTTAGTTTAGCTAAATTAACTGATAGGCTACATATTTTAGCAGGATTATTGATAGTTTATTTAAATCTAGACGAAGTAATTAATATTGTTAGATACGAAGATGAACCAAAAAATGTTTTAATCAAAAAGTTTAATTTAACTGAGATCCAAGTACATGCAATTTTAGAGTTAAAGTTGAAAAATTTAGCTAAACTAGAAGAGATAAAAATTAAAGAAGAATTAGAAAAACTAACTATAGAACAACAAAAAATCATTAACATTTTAGCTTCTAAAGATAAATTAAAATCTTTAGTTAGGGACGAAATAAAAGAAATAGCAGCCAAATTAAAAGATCCTAGATGTTCACAGTTAAAGATAAGAGACGCTGCTAAAGTATTAGATAATAATTTATTAGTTAAATCAGCAGATCTTGAAGTTACTGTAGTTTTATCAGATAAAGGCTGGGTAAGATGTGGTCGAGGTTATGATATAGATCCGATGGCGTTAAATTATAAATCTGGAGAACAATATAAATCTCATGCTATAGGTTTATCTAATCAAAATGCAATATTTTTAGATTCTACCGGCAAATCTTATTCATTAATGGCATCGATGTTACCTAGTATGCGTGGTTATGGAGAACCATTAACTAGTAAATTATCCCCAGAAAATGGTGCAATATTTGAAGTGGTTATTATGGGCGATCTATCACAAAAAGTGTTGTTAGCTCAAAGCCATGGTTTCGGATTTATAACAAGCATTAGTAATTTACAGGCAAAAACTAAAACTGGTAAAAATATTATTAATTTAAATGATGGAAAATTGTTAGCACCGCTTAAATTATCAGCTGATAGTGAGTATTGTATAGTTTTATCCAGTGATTTAAAAATGTTGTTATTTAAAGTTGATGCCATTCAAGAATTAAATAAGGGACGTGGCAGTAAATTATGTGCGGTTGGTAAAAAAAATAGCCTAGTTGCAATAGCCATATTAAATAAAGATTCTGATTTGTTAATTAATTATAATAATAAAAATCTTATTATTAAGCATAAAGAATTATTAAATTATTTAGGAAATATTGGCGATGTTGGTCAGAAAGTAGCTAAATTACCAAAAGATTGTTTGAAAAATAATTTATATATGTATCCAAACAAGTAAAAAAATTATAATTATTTTTTTGCTGCGGTAATAGTTGGTGCCGGTAGATTAATATCTATTACAAAAGATCTAAAATTATTATTGATAGACAATTGTTCTTTTAATATAGTTTCTACAAATTTTTTATGGAAAAAAGAATATATTTTAACTTTTTTGCCTGTTTCAAATGATACTATAGGTGTGATTAAATTAAATACTATTTTATTGGAATCATTATTTTGACATAAAAAAGCTCTTTGAAAATATCCAATAGTTTTATCGTCTTTCATTAATTGAACCGCAGCTGCCATAGCGAATGGGGCTACTATTTCAATTCCTGCGGTTAATTGATTTTGTTTATTTCTTTTTAACCAACGGATTGTTCCTATATTCCAGTGAGTTTCATCAAGTTCAAATTGTTCATCCATGGTAATAGCCATGGCAATAATTTCCCCTGGTTGAATTGGGGGGAAAGAGTCATCTTGGAAAATAATGCCAGCACCTTCACCATGAATATTAGTTAATTTACAATGGTGTAATGCACTATCTGCTTTATATACTTTATCTGTGTCTGTTGCTTCTTCTAATTCTGCTCCTAACTGTAATTCTTCTACCCCACTATTATCTGATTCGTCGCTATCTATTGATTCTGCTTTAAAATTTTTCTTCTTGTTAATATAATAATGAGTGGATGGAAATCCAAATGTTACTGAAACTTTACCAATAATATTAAATCTTTCTAATTGTCTTTTTGGGCCATTAAGTAAATAATTTATTAATTTTTGTAAACTATAGGTTGTCATGAATGATTCTTTAGGATTGGCGGTGCTTGGTTGTTTAACATAATTTTTTAAATAAACAGTTAATTTAGATAAGTCTAAAGTAAATCCTGTTTCGGACAGTGAGGTTTTTGCTATATTTGCTGGAAATGGTGCCATATCTTCGTTTATAGGTATAAAATATAAACTATTTTCAGAGTTGGCATCACTAGATTTAAAATTTCTTATCGAGACATATTCATCCCATAAAAGCGCATAATTAAATAAAATTTCTTGTTCTGCTTGTCTCCATTGATATGGGCTAGTGCTTGCTATAAATAATGCATTTTTATATGGAGTCACGACTTCTATTTTATTTTTATGTTCGTTTATATCTAGAGTAATAACAGTATTTTCTATTTTACAACTTAATGCATATTTATAGATTATATGCATTTCTTTCCAAATATTTTCTGGTTGTTCTATATAAGTTTGATAATAAGTAGCCAATATATTATTAAAATGTTTAAAAGATCTATAGATGGCATTTGGCAACACTGAATTCTTCAGAGAAGAATTAGGTGACATATTAATATCTTCAATAACTATTTTATAACCATTTAATATTTCTACTTGTAAACTTCTAGATAATTCTAATATAGAAATTTTTTGTTCAGATAGTGGTTCGGTTTGGTTAGTATAATGTTTTTTAAATGATTGATAAATCACTTGTGATAATGGTCGTACTAATTCTAACAGCTGAAATCTAATGTTTGGTTCGATTATAGTTTCATTGATTGATTTAAGCATAGCTAAAACAGTACTAGAAGTTGCATTAAGATCGGCTGTCTGTAATGCTGTGCGCCATTTTTCTACGGCAGTTAATGATAAATCTATAGTTGGTTTATTATTGGTTGGAGCTGGTATTGTAAGTCCCAAAGTATTTATTTGCATGTTATTTTTAATTTGCTTATTGAATATGAAAAATTTTAATTACCACAATACAAATTTAGTACATAAAACCAATTTAATCATGACATATGCTGACTAATATAGAAAATTTATCAAATTATGCGTGTATATGTAGTTTGATTAATTATTGGTCAATGATTGCTTGATTATTTTTTTAAGTTGTTGAACTTTGGAGCTAATGTTTTGGTCCAATACCTGACGATAAGTATATATATTGATTTTTCAATAGGAAACATCGTGGCAGAAAAAGACAAACCAAAAAACAATCCTAGCGATACTGGTGACGACACTAAATTTTCTGCCAATCTTGCTAATTCTAACACTGATGAAACCTCTGCTAATCCAACAGATATAGCAGCCAGTGTTAATGATACTAATACTAATAACACTGAAAATACTGCAGCTGTTAATGATTTAGGTCAAGAAGACGGTTCTCTTAATCAACCTACCGATGATACCTCAACATCCACAAAGAAGAAAAAAATAATTAATACTGAAGATGATGTCAACAGAACTACCACGAAAGAGCCAGAGGTGATAACCGATGAGCGGCAAGCCGATACTGCTAATGATAGTAGTCCTATAGCTAACGAGCAGCAGGTTAATGAAGCAGAACAGGTTATATTGTTTAAAAATAAAATCAATGAGTCGGTATTAGCACAACAAAATTTTATTAATATTAGTCAAAAAAATATTGAAATAAGTTATATTGAGGTGGCGGCTGCTGCTGTTGAGCAAATAGTAAATACTGCGCCCATTTTATCTGTATCGCATTTAGTTTTGTTAAACCCTATAATAACATTTACAACTCCGAAGCATGAAAATATTGCTCCAACCATTAGTTTGTCAACAAATATACAATTTATTAATCAAACCGTTGATTTAGTATTTAACAAAGCTAATGAAAATTTGATTACGGTGGCCGATGCAGATGATTATGGTAATACTGAAGTTATTACTATAACAGTAAATAGTGGTATTTTAACATTACACAATATAACTAATACTGGCATATCTGTGGAAGGAAACAATTCCAGTAAAATAATTTTCACGGGCACGTTGACAGCTCTTAATCAAGCATTAGATGGTCTCTCACTTAAATCTAATGCTAATTTTTCTGGAAAAATTGATTTAAACATATCAATTAATGATCAAGGACATTCTGGCAATACAGCTAATGATTTAGGTACTCCACGTTTTGCCAGCAGTAATATCGCTATTATGTCAAATGCCAGTGCAGTAGATTTTACTAGCCAAAATATTAATCTTAACAATCAGCATCCTTTTGTATTGGCAGGTTCAAATTCTATATTAGTTACCGATACTTCTAATCCTTTATCACCACCATCGGTATATGTTAAATTAATTGCAGCTAACGGTACTATACATTTTTCTGGTAGTAATAGTTATCCAGTAATTTATGGAGACAGTTCTAGCATTATATTGCTGCAAGATAGCATATCTAATATTAATAATGATTTACAACAATTAATATTTACCCCATATTCTAATTTTAGTGGGGCAACAAATATTAGGGTGATTGTTTCTGATTTGGCTGATTATTTAAGCATCATGAATGAAGAATACAATCCTGCCATCTTTAGTAAAACCCTATACCTTAATGTTAATAGCAGCACTATATCATTGGTTAGTCCAAATGACACAGTTAATATAAATTACAATATACCTGGATCTAACAATGTTAATTCGATAAATATTTTTGGATTAAATAATGGTAATCTTATTCAGGTTGGAGATCTTGGGGTAAGCAGTGCGGCTATAATCAAAATACAATTAAGCACTAGTGAAGGAGTGTTAGGGTTTTCTGGCAATGTTGCAGGTTTTGGGATTTCTTACGGTGCAGATAATGTTTCTTCTGGTCCAAATAATATAGTAACTATTACAGATACTATTAGTAATATTAATAATGCTTTACAGTTGCTTAATTTTACAGCAAATTCTGGATTTAATGGTTCAGCTAATATTAAAATTTTATCAAATGATTTACCAAACGTGCCAATTAATGATCCTGCTAGTGCCAGTTACATTAAAAATTTAATTATTAATGTTAATGACGCAACTGTTTCGATAGCAGCTCCTAATCAAAGCGTTAATATAGATTATAATATAGCGGGATCTAACAACTCTAATATAATAAATGTCTTTGGTTTAACTAATAATATTATAACTATTGGTGATGTAGGAGACGATGGTTCTACCAATATAATTACAGTAAAATTAACCACTCAGCACGGTACGTTAGGGTTTAATCAGTCAATACCAAGCACGGCAACTGTTACAGCAGGATCAGATAATACTATAATAATTGTTGATACATTAAACAATATTAATAATTTTTTGCAGCAAGTAACATTTACCCCAACACTAGGGTTTAATGGTACAACAAATATTACAATTGTTACTAATAACTTGCCAAATATATTAACTTTAACAGATAGCTCAGATCCTTCAAATTACACTAGAACTTTATCAGTTAATGTTAATGATGCCACTATATCTTTATTGCCGGTAGGATATAGTATTAATATTGGTGCTCATGATACTCCAGAGATGAACTTAATAAATCCTTACCAATTAATCGATAGTTCTGGTAATAATCTTATTCAGGTTGGAGATGTTGGCAACAATGGATCTACAGACCAGGTAACTATACAATTAACAACTCAAAACGGCACATTAGGTTTTAGTAGTACAATTCCAAATGCTAATATAACTGCTGGTGCCAACAATACGATTACATTATATGATACCTTGAATAATGTTAATAATGCATTAAAATTATTAACATTTACTCCAAGTGATGGATTTAACGGTACAACTCAAATTACAGTTATTACTAATAATTTACCTGGCGTATTAACTGCAACTAACAATTCTGATCCATCTAACTATATTAGAACTTTAATAGTTAATGTTAATGACGCTACAGTCTCAGTTATCCCAGGTGATAATAATATTAATATTAATTCTAATATTGAATTAACTGGAAGTAGTCATCAAGTAAATATATTTGCTTTAAAAGATAGATTGAATGCAGATGATTTACGTAATGGTTTGATTCAAATAAGAGATTTATCTAATGCCACTTATCCAGCTGGGATTGAAACAACGGTACAATTAACTGTGCAAGATGGTACTTTAGGCTTTGGCGGTGGTTCGTTACCAACGATAGCT